>SFRS01000049.1 GCA_004562175.1 bacterium
GGAAAAGCTGTGCAAGGATATCACTAGTGGCGCAAGCGGCGCTGAGCGCGGTATTTTGATTTGCGGTACGGGCATTGGTATTTCCATTGCTGCTAATAAATGCAAAGGCATTCGTGCTGCTCTGTGCGCCGATGTTTTCTCTGCGAAAATGAGCCGCGAGCATAACAATGCTAACGTGCTCTGCATGGGCGAGCGCACCACTGGTGTGGGCCTGGCTGAGATGATTACGGACGCTTGGGTGGAGACTGAATTTGCCGGCGGTCGTCATCAAAGACGCGTTGATAAGATTATGGCGTTGGAAAAATAAAACTCCTCAGTCCGCAATCTGCTTCGCAAATTGCTTAAGACAGCTCCCCTTGAAAGGGAAGCCATTCTGGAAGTGGGGGAAGTTTAGGAGATTATGGCTATGGAAGTTACTACAATTGTTAGCCAGCTCACCGCTGCGGCGGAGGAGCTCATCAGCGTGGCCCGGCCGCGCCAAGGACAAATTTTCGTTGTGGGCTGCAGTACCAGCGAGGTGCTAGGCAATAAAATCGGTACCGGTGGTAGCAGCGATGTTGCCGTAGCCATGTTTAAGGCCCTCAAGGCTGTGTGTGATGCACATGGTCTTTATTTGGCTGTACAATGCTGCGAGCATTTGAACCGTTCCCTGGTGATAGATGCTCCCTGTCAGGAGCGCTATGATTTCGATGAGGTGACCGTGCGCCCCATTGCTCACGCTGGTGGCGCCATGGGCACAGCGGCCTACGAGAACTTTGCTCAGCCCGTCATGGTGGAGCGAGTTGTGGCTCATTTGGGACTGGATATTGGCCAGACGCTGATTGGCATGCACTTGAAAAGAGTGGCTGTGCCCGTGCGTCTGCAATATAAAAAGATTGGCGAAGCAGTGTTGACTGCCGCTAAAACAAGACCGCCGTTAGTAGGCGGTCCAAGAGCTCACTACGAAGAAAATCGTCCGTGAGCGCACCTGTTTTATTTATTTTTAGGAGGGACTTACAATGAATCTGGAAAAATTAGCTGTGGTTGACCCCGAAATTGATGCCATTATCCACGAGGAGCTCAACCGCCAACGCAACAAAATCGAACTGATTGCCTCTGAGAACTTCGTTACTCCTGCCGTAATGGAGGCCATGGGCACCATCCTCACCAATAAATATGCCGAGGGTTATCCCGGACACCGTTATTATGGTGGCTGTGAATATGTGGACAAGGTAGAAACCCTGGCTATTGAGCGCGCTAAGGAATTATTCGGCGCTAAATTTGCCAATGTGCAGCCCCACTGCGGCGCCAGCACCAATATGACCATTTATTTCGCCTTCTTAAAGCCCGGCGACACCATGATGGGCATGGATTTGTCCCAAGGTGGCCATCTGTCCCATGGATCTCCGGTTAACATTTCCGGTACCTACTACAACGTGGTACACTATGGCGTGGATCCGGAAACTGAAATGCTGGACTATGAAGCACTGGAGGCCAAGGTTAAAGAATGCAAGCCCAAGCTGGTAGTAGCAGGCGCTAGTGCTTATCCCCGCATCATCGACTTCGAGCGCATTGCTAACATCGCTCATGATAACGGCGCAATGCTCTTAGTGGACATGGCCCACATTGCTGGCCTAGTAGCTGCAGGCCTGCATCCGTCTCCGGTTCCTTATGCAGATTTTGTTACTACCACCACCCATAAAACTCTGCGTGGTCCCCGCGGTGGCATTATCCTGACCAACAACGAGGAATATGCCAAGAAGATTAACAAGGCCGTATTCCCCGGCCTGCAGGGTGGCCCCTTGATGCACATCATCGCTGCCAAGGCAGTGGCCTTTGGCGAAGCTTTGAAGCCGGAATTTAAGGAATACCAAGCTAATATTGTGAAGAATGCCAAGGCCTTTGCAGAGGGCTTGGAGGCTGAAGGTTTCCGTCTGGTAAGTGGTGGCACCGATAACCATTTGATCCTTGTTGACGTGCGCAATAAGAACCTGACCGGCAAGGAAGCGGAGCATCTGTTGGATGCAGTAGGCATTACCTGCAACAAGAACACCATCCCCTTCGACCCTGCTAGTCCCTTTGTGACCAGCGGTATCCGTCTGGGCACTCCGGCAGCCACCACCCGTGGCTTCAAGGAGGAGGACTTCAAAGAGGTGGCAGCCATCATGGGCCTGGTGCTGAACAATCCTACCGATGCTGCAAAGCATGCTGAAGCTGCACAACGCGTAGCTGCTCTGTGCTCTAAATACCCCATGTATCCTAACATTAAATAATTTTGCCCCTGTTAAGCTGGAGCGGTCACCTGCTCCAGTAATTTTATACAAGAAAGGACGCTTATCATGCAGATTACAGTTGTTCACCATCCGCTTTTACAAGTAAAAATGAGTGCTTTGCGTGATATTAACACCGATTGCCCCTCCTTCCGCCGTATTATCGGCGAGGTGGCCATGCTGTTGACCTTTGAGGCAACCAAGAATATTCCTCTGGAAACCCATCCTGTGACCACGCCCTTGGCTGAGACTATTGGCCATAGCATCAAGGGTACCGTGAATGTTATTCCCATCCTGCGCGCGGGCCTGGGCTTCTTGGAGGGTGTACTCAGCGTATTGCCGGAGGCCAATGTGGGCCCCATCGGCATGGCTCGCGACGAGGAAACTCTGGAGCCGGTGGAATATTATTGCAAGATTCCTAAGGATTTGAACGCTTATAACATCGTGGTTGACCCCATGCTGGCAACCGGCGGCAGTGCGGTGGCAGCTATTAATCAGCTGAAAAAGCGTGGCCTGAAGAATATCACCTTTATGTGCCTGGTAGCCGCTCCTGAGGGTGTAAAGCGCCTCAACGAGGCTCATCCTGAGGTGCCCATTATTGCGGCAGCCTTGGACGATCACCTGAACGAAAAGGGCTATATCGTACCGGGCTTGGGCGATGCCGGCGACCGTATTTTTGGTACGGTGTAAGATGATGAGCGAGCTGGAGCGTCCCAGCTGGGACGAATATTTCATGGAAATTGCCACGGTGGTTTCCAAGCGCTCCACCTGCCTGCGTCGCAGTGTGGGTGCTGTGATTGTGAAGAATCGCCAAATCGTGGCCACGGGCTATAATGGTACTCCCAAGGACTTGCCTCACTGCAGCGAGGTGGGCTGTTTGCGAGAGCAGCTGAAGGTGCCCTCTGGTAAGAACCACGAGCTGTGCCGTGGCATCCATGCGGAGCAAAACGCGGTTGTGCAGGCTGCCTATCATGGTGTATCCGTGAACGGTGGTACCCTATATTGCACACACCAACCCTGCGTAGTGTGCACGAAAATTCTCATTAACGCCGGCATTAAGCGCATCGTTTACGCCAATCCTTATCCCGATAAGCTGGCGGAGGATATGATGCAGGCCAGCGGCATCGAAATAGAGGTTTTTCATAAGGATTAGCTTGCAAAAAAATAATCCCTGTATTGTTACTCCAAAAGTAAGAATACAGGGATTTTCTTTTGCTGCAAGCATATTTTTATGAATGATATGCGATGAATAGGGGAAGCTTTACAGAGCCTTGAGTGTGAAATAATAAATAATCATGGTGCAAATCAAGAAGCATACGAAAAGATGATAGAGCATGTCCTTGAGAGGTAGCTGGATGCTGGAATATTTTTCGCAATAGCTCCAAAAGCAGCCCAAGGTGACAAGATTAAAGCCAATGGCAATAATAAGCATGGTCCAGACGCTGCTAGCCAAGGGTAAATAAGAAAAGCTCAGATTGACCACGGCCAAGAAGGGCATGCCAAGCATGGTTTCCTTGTGGTTGCCACCTGCCAAGGCAAAGCACAGGGTGAGCACGATGCTACCGGCGATAATGGGGAAAAGTGCAGCCTGGGCCAGTTTTTTGCTGGTAGTACGCACTTCGTCCAAGCGACTGCGCCAGTAAAAGCGACCAAACCAGCGATACAGCATGCGTAAAACAGCTATATCAATAATAAAGCTAAAAACTGTGTCCAAGGCACCCAGCTGCATGAGACCGGTGACAAAGAGTACCAGCACGAAGGCCAAGGAACCAACTAAAAAGAAGAGCTGATTGTAGAGCCAATACCAAAAGGCGATGGTGAGAAAGGGAGTGAACATCTTTTACATCCTTTGCAAGTTCAAGAATTTGTGAAAAAGCGGCAAGACCATGGCCTTGCCGCTCAAGCTTGTTTTTAATCCTCAAATTTGAGTGCTTCGTCATACAGGGCTTTAACCTCAGCGCTGGGAGCGGGGCTCATCAACGCGCCCACAATACCAGCGATTAAGCTGGCCACAAAGCCCGGCAGCAGCTCGTAAATGCCGGTGGATGCCAAGAAGGTGAACCAGCCGATATCTACGACTGCACCAACCACGATAGCAGCCACAGCACCTTGGAAGGTGAAGCGACGCCAGAAGAGGCTCAGCAAAATAGCAGGGCCAAAGGCAGCGCCAAAAACGCCCCAAGCATTGGATACCAGTGCCATGATGGAGCCGGCATTGGGGTTAGCAGCCAAGTACAGAGCTGTGAGAGAAATGGCCAAAACTACGAAACGGCCGGCCCAAAGCATTTCCTTGTCAGAGGCCTTGTCGTTGCGGAATAAGGGCTTGTACACGTCGCTGGCAAAGGAGGAAGCAGCAGCCAAAAGCTGGCTGTCAGCAGTACTCATGGAAGCTGCCAAAACTGCGGATAACAAAACACCGGAAATCAAAGCCGGGAAGATTTGGCGAACCATGGCGATGAAAACCAAGGAGTTTTTGCTGATGCTTTCGTCATAGCCCAAGAACATGCGGCCAATAACGCCTACCAAAACGGCAAAGAGCAGAATCAAGGTAGTCCAGCAGATGCCGATGGCAGCAGATTTGCCCATATCCTTTTGCTTGCCCAAGGACATAAAACGGATAATGATGTGGGGCATACCAAAATAGCCGAGACCCCAAGCCATGCCAGAAACGATATCGCGCCAATCGGCGTAGGGGTTCCAATAGTTCACAGGAATTTCAGCAGCAGTAGCGGGGTTGATGAAGGTGGAGGCAAAAAGCGGTGCCACCAAAAGCGCACCCAGCATAATCAGACCTTGGAAGAAGTCGGTCCAGCACACAGCGGAGAAGCCACCCAAGAAGGTGTAGCTGACAATAATCACAGCTGCCAAATACATAGCTGTCGTAGCATCCATACCGATAACGGTGTTGAAAAGAGTGCCGCAGGCCTTGATGCTGGAGGCTGCATAAATAGTATAGGCAATGAGGAATACTACTGCGCAAAGCACTTGCAGCAGGCGGGATTTAGACAAGAAACGATTGGTCAAAAATTGCGGCACGGTGATGGAGTCCTTAGCCACAATGGAGAAGGAGCGCAGACGGGGCGCTTCAAAAAGCCAGCTTAAGGTGTAGCCAATCAAGAGACCTACGCCAATCCACATTTGGCCTAAGCCAAGAGCATATACGGAAGCTGGCAAACCCATCAAAACCCAAGCACTCATATCGGAAGCGCCGGCACTTAAACCTGTAACCCAGGGGCCCATTTCACGACCGCCTAAGAAATAAGTTTTTTCACCACCATTTTTATCTTTGATGAAGAACCAAATACCAACACCAATCATGCAGGCGAGGTAAATCACAAAGACGAATATCTCAGTATAATTCATAGGACATCCCCTCCAAATAATAGATAGTAACATTATATCTGCTTTAGCGCATGAAAACAAGGGAAAATGCATAAGAATACAAAAAAACAAGTTAGAAAACTGATTGACGACTTTTCTTGACGCAATTTAGCGCCTGTTATATAATAATCAAGAATATAAATGTCTTTTTTAGTGCAATTTGCAAGGCGCATTAGAGTGACGAAATTTTGTAGGGCTTGCGTGCTTTCGGTCATGAATATTTTTGGCGAAAAGGTGCAGGCTCTAGTCGTGTTTACGGAGAAGCTTAATGGAACCGGTTAAAATTCGCATTTTTAGTATGATTAAGGATGAGACGGGTGAGTCCCAAACCACGGAGCAAAGATATGCAGGAACCATGACTGAGCGCAGTGGTAAGTATTATGTAATGTATGCTGAGGATGCCCAGTCGGGGCTTGAAGGCACGAAAACCACGCTCAAATGGGACCAAAATCGCGTTGTTATTATGCGCAGCGGCACGGTGGACCACAGGCAGGAGTTTTGTCAGGGCTACAAGGATAAGAGCATTTATCAGACACCCTATCTAAAAATTCCTCTTTTGACTCACACGCGTTATTTGTACACCTATTTCCGCAAGGGAAAATGGCATTTGGAAATCGAGTATACTCTTTATCATGGGGACGCTCCCTATGGTGAGATGA
>SFRS01000050.1 GCA_004562175.1 bacterium
AGCTGCTTGTTCAGGCGCTCGCCCAGCTCGTGCAGTACCAGCTTAACGATATCCTTAATCTGCTCCTGCTGCAGCGGTTTAAAGGTAACGATATCGTCCACACGGTTCAGGAACTCCGGACGGAAGAAGTTCATCAGCATTTGCTGAATCTTTTCGCGGTCCATTTGACCTTGGTTCTTCATGATTTCGCTGCTACCAAGGTTGCTGGTCATGATAATCAGGGTGTTCTTAAAGTCCACGCTGCGGCCTTGGCCATCGGTCAGGCGGCCATCGTCCAAAACCTGCAGCAGCACATTGAACACATCCGCATGGGCCTTTTCGATTTCGTCCAACAGGATGACGCAGTAGGGGTGACGGCGTACAGCCTCGGTCAGCTGACCGCCCTCATCATAGCCCACATAGCCTGGAGGGGCACCAATCAGACGGGACACGGTGTGCTTCTCCATGTATTCGCTCATATCGATGCGCACCATGTTGCGCTCATCATCAAAGAGTACCTCAGCCAAGGTTTTAGCCAGCTCGGTTTTGCCTACGCCGGTGGGGCCTAGGAAGATGAAGGAGCCAATGGGACGGTTGGGGTCCTTGATACCGGCACGAGCGCGTACCACGGCCTCGCTGACGGCCTTCACAGCCTCATCCTGACCTACTACACGCTGATGCAGGATTTCCTCAAGGTGTACTAATTTTTCGCGCTCACCGCTGCCTAAGCGAGCAACGGGAATGCCGGTCCAGGTGCTCACTACCTTGGCAATATCCTCCTCGTCCACCTCTTCCTTTAGCAGTACATTGTCATTGCCCTGCTCGTCCTTAGTGGACAGGTTGGAGAGCTCCTTTTGCAGAGCGGGCAGACGACCATATTTCAGCTCGGCCAGCTTGTTCAAATCATAATCGCGCTCGGCCTGCTCCATCTGCTGTTTCACAGCATCGATTTCCTTTTTCACCTCGCGCACGCGGGCAATGGAAGCCTTTTCGGCATCCCAACGCTTTACCAGCTCATCGTTAGCCTTACGCAGCTTATCGAGCTCTTCATTAAGCTTTACTAAACGCTCCTTGGAAGCATCGTCCTCTTCCTTAGCCAAAGCCTGAGCTTCGATTTCCAGCTGCAGAATGCGGCGCTTACTCTCGTCCAGCTCCGTGGGCAGACTATCGATTTCGGTACGCAGACGGGCAGCGGCCTCGTCCACTAGGTCGATGGCCTTATCCGGCAGGAAGCGGTCGTTAATATAACGGTTGGAGAGCACAGCGGCAGCTACCAAGGCAGCGTCTTTAATGCGCACGCCGTGATGCACCTCGTAGCGCTCACGCAGGCCACGCAGGATGGAGATGGTGTCCTCCACGCCCGGCTCCTTAACCATAACGGGCTGGAAACGACGCTCCAGCGCGCTGTCCTTTTCAATATATTTGCGATATTCGTTCAAGGTAGTTGCACCAATGCAGCGCAGCTCGCCACGGGCCAGCATGGGCTTCAAAATATTGCCCGCGTCCATAGCACCCTCGGCAGCGCCAGCGCCCACTACGGTGTGCAGCTCATCGATGAACATAATAATTTGTCCGGCACTGTCGCTCACAGCCTTCAGCACCTTTTTCAGACGCTCCTCAAATTCACCACGGAATTTGGCACCGGCAACCAGCGCTGCCAAATCCAGAGCATAAAGAGTTTTGTTCTTCAAGCTTTCGGGCACATCGCCAGCCACAATACGGCGGGCAAGGCCCTCGGCGATAGCGGTTTTACCAACGCCCGGTTCGCCAATGAGCACGGGATTATTCTTTTTACGGCGGCTCAGGATTTCGATAACGCGACGAATTTCCTCGTCACGCCCGATAACCGGGTCCAGCTTGCCCTCCTTGGCCTTAGCAGTCAAATCCTGACCATATTTTTCCAAGGTCTTTTTGGTTTCCTCATCCGCAGCAGTATTTTGGTACTGCATCCATGCGGCTTCAACCTTCTTTTTATCGATGCCATATTTGCGCAGCAGTGAAACAACCTCACTGTCACCATCACTAGCAATGGTAGCTACCATATCGCCCACGGTGATTTGACCCTTGGCGTTTTGATTCAAGAGAGCCATAACCCTAGCGAAGCCAGTGCCCATCATCAGCTGACGGTCCTGACCCTTAACGCCCGGGATTTTTTCTACCAAAGCCTTGGCCTCTTGGGTGAAGGCTGCTTCATCAATGTGCAGGCTTTGCAGCAAATATTTAAAAAAGCCCTCACTACCGCACAGCGCAGCCAGCACATGCGCCGTGCTCAGCTCTTGATGATAACGCATCACAGCCTGCTGTTGGGCTGCTTCTAAAATCGATTTCAGCTCTTCGCTGTAGTTTTCATTCATAATCTTTCCCTCCTGTATCTATAACCTTTCCCTCCATAATTCTAACAGTCTGCCTCCCCTAGGAAGGAAGACCGCTTGCTCACTACCTTGCCTCCCCTTCAAAGGGGAGGGGGACCGCTTGCGGTGGAGGGGTTTATTCAACTCTATACTTGTATTATAGCAGTAAAAGTCAAAAAGTCAAATGGTTAAATTTGTTAATTTCGTGAAATATTTGCCCTTATTTCTTGACAGGGGCTACTGCTTGTGGGACAATTAAATCACTTTTTTGTTTTGCTGTTACGAGGAGGAATTATTATGTCACCAACATCTATTTTGCGTGGTATTGCCTTTTTATTATTATTACAATGGGTTTCCACGCTTATTATCAATGCCCTAGGCGTACCCTTTCCACCGGCGCTTTTGGGAATGCTTATTTTGACCGGCCTACTATGCGCTGGCATCATCCCTGACACCTCGGTAGAGGGTATTTGCAATATTTTAATCTCTAAGATGGGTATGCTCTTCTTGCCCGCCGGTGTCAGCGTTATCCTTTACGCCGATGTGATTAAGGCCGAGCTTATGCCCATTGTAGTCTCCATTGTTTTGGTCAGCATCGCAGTTTTAGCTGCCACGGCCTTCTTTTTACAAGCCATGCTGAAGAAAGGAGAGCACTAAAATGTTTCCTGATAGCTTGCTTAATTCACCGTTATTTGGCATTGGTCTGACCGTTATTTTGTATGCTTTGAGCGAAATCCTTGTAGATAGACTGAATCTGCGTATCCTGCCACCCTTTGTGCCTGCCTGCGTGGGCATCATCGCTTTGTTAACCCTCGTTCCGGGCATTGAATACAAGCAATACGCCGCCGGAGCCGAATTCATCAACTTTCTTTTGGGCCCTGCCACCATTGCCTTGGCACTGCCATTGTACAGAAACCGCAGGATAATCCAGGAAAAATGCCTGCCCATTGTGGGCGGCGTTACCATTGCTACTCTCGTAGCGATTGTGGTAGTATATGTTTGCGCCAAAGGCTTGGGTGCTAGTGACAAGGTTTTAGTAAGCCTTATCCCCAAATCTGTCACTACTCCTATCGCCATTGATATTTCCAAGACCATCGGCGGCATTCCGGCCCTGACCACTGCCGCGGTCATCTTCACCGGCATGCTGGGCGCCACCTTCAACCACAAGCTGCTGCAGCTTTTTGGCATCAAGAACGACGTCGCCGCCGGCCTTGCCATCGGCGCCTCCAGCCACGGGCTCGGCACCAGTGCCTGCGCCAGCGTCAGCCCCGTGCAGCTTGCTCTCGGCGGTGTAGCCATCGCCCTCACGGGCATCGCCACCTCCATCTTAGCGCCCCTTTTGTTGCCCATCCTCAAGAGCATTTGGTAAGCAAGTATCTAGCGCTGACCTTCAGCGTAAATTGCTTGCACAAGCTCATTACTATGCACACCATTAAAAAGCCTCTGGCTCCACTCTTACGAGTACAGCCAGAGGCTTTCTTATTACTTATGCTTTTGTGAGCTCAATTATTCTTGAGCAGCCAGCTTTTTGTAGCCCTCTAAGCGAGCCTTAGCATCAGCTTCAGTCTTTTCAAACAGAGCTTCTGCAGTTTCCGGGAAGGTCTTTTGCAGGGAGCTGAAACGAACTTCGCCCATGAGGAATTCACGGAAGTTGCCGGTGGGCTCCTTGGAGTCAAGGCTAAAGGGATTCTTGCCTTGGGCCTTCAGCTCCGGATTGTAGCGATAGGTTGCCCAATAGCCACATTCAACGGCACGCTTTTCTTCCAATTGGCTGCAGCCCATGCCAGCCTTCAAGCCATGGTTAATGCAAGGTGCATAGCAAATAATCAAGGACGGACCATGATATGCTTCTGCTTCCTTCAAAGCCTTCAGCAGCTGGTTCTTGTCATAGCCCATAGCTACCTGAGCAACATAAACATAACCATAGCTCATAGCCATCATGCCAAGGTCCTTCTTCTTGGTCTTCTTGCCGCTAGCAGCAAATTTAGCAACTGCCGCCGTCGGGGTAGCCTTGGAGGATTGACCGCCGGTATTAGAGTAAACCTCGGTATCGAAGACCATGATGTTTACATCCTCGCCGGATGCCAAAACATGGTCCACGCCGCCGTAACCAATATCATAGGACCAGCCGTCACCGCCAAAGATCCAGTTGGAGCGTTTTACGAAGTATTGCTTCATTTCGTACAGAGCAGCGCAGGTACCGCACTCGTCCTTGTGAGCAGCAACTGCAGCCTCCAAAGCGTCGGCGCGCTCACGAGAGCCTTCGCCATCGTCCTTGCCGGCCAGCCATGCTTCCATAGCAGCCTTCAATTCCGCAGGAATATCCTCGGTCAAAGCTTCCTTGATAATGTCGGCCACTTTAGCGCGGTTTTGGGCAACGCCGATGTACATGCCTAAGCCATATTCAGCGTTATCCTCGAAGAGGGAGTTAGCCCAAGCGGGACCATGACCAGCAGCATTCTTGGTGTAGGGCATGGAAGGAGCGGAGGCACCCCAAATAGAGGAGCAGCCTGTAGCATTGGCTACCATCATGCGATCACCGAAGAGCTGGGTTACCAGCTTGGCATAGGGAGTCTCGCCGCAGCCAGCGCAGGCGCCGGAGAACTCCAACAGGGGCTCTTCGAATTGGCAGCCCTTCATGGTGTATTTATTCACAGGATTGGGCTTCACAGCAACCTTCTTAGTTGCATATTCCCAAGCCTCAGCCTTAGCAAGTTGAGTATCCAAGGGCTTCATAACCAGAGCCTTACCCTTAGGAGCCGGGCAAACCTGAGCACAGTTACCGCAGCCCAAGCAATCCAGCGGAGAAACATTAATGGTAAAGGTCATGCCCTTAGCGCCGATAGCAGGCTTCTTAGCCATAATTTCCGGAGCAGCTGCAGCCTCAGCCTCATCCATCAATACGGGGCGAATAGCAGCGTGGGGGCAAACGAAGGCGCATTGGTTACATTGAATACAGGTATCGGGATTCCATTCAGGAACATCCAGAGCAACACCGCGTTTTTCGTAAGCAGAGGTACCGCTGGGGAAGGTGCCGTCGTTCACGCTCATCAAATCGCCAACGGTCAGCTTGTCACCCTCCAAGCGGTTCATGGGCACCATAATCTTATCTACGAAATCATTGCCGGTCTTAGCAGCAGCCTTGGTCTCCTCAGCAGTTGCCCAATCAGCAGGAATCTCAACCTTCACAACAGCGTTCACGCCGGCGTCAACAGCAGCGTAGTTCATGTCAACAACTGCTTGGCCTTTCTTGCCATAGGAATGCTCAATGGCATCCTTCATGTATTTCACTGCTTCATCGATAGGAATAATGTTAGCCAGCTTGAAGAAGGCAGCCTGCATAACCATGTTAATGCGTGCGCCCAGGCCAATTTCCTTGCCAATCTTTACAGCGTCAATGATATACAGATTGATATTATTCTTAGCAATATATTGCTTCATAGCTGCAGGCAGCTGCTCACCCAATTCCTCAGCAGTCCATTCGCAGTTCAAAAGCAGGGTGCCACCCTTTTTAATGCCAGCCACAACATCATAGGAATGTACATAAGAAGACTTGTGCACAGCCACAAAGTCAGCCGCATCAATCAAATAGGGAGCTTGAATCGGAGTCTTACCAAAGCGCAGGTGGGAAACAGTGATACCACCGGACTTCTTGGAATCATAGAAGAAGTAGCCTTGAGCATACATGTCGGTGTGGTCACCAATAATCTTGATGGAGTTCTTGTTAGCGCCAACGGTGCCGTCGGAGCCCAGGCCCCAGAACTTGCAGGCAGTGGTGCCTTCAGGAACGACCTCTAAATCTCTGCCGGCAGGCAGGGAGGTGTTGGTAACATCATCTACGATGCCAACGGTGAAGTTGTTTTTCGGTTCAGCAGCTGCCAAATTAGCAAATAC
>SFRS01000051.1 GCA_004562175.1 bacterium
GGATACTATTCAATACCTTTTGGACAAGAAGGCTGCCGTTATTTTGATGGCGCATCTTGGTCGTCCCAAAGGACAAGTGAACCTCAAATATAGCTTGGCTCCTGTAGCCAAGCATTTGGGCAAGCTGTTGGGCAAGAAAATCCTTTTTGCTCCCGACTGTGTTGGCGCAGACGCCAAGGCTGCTGCGAAAAAGCTGAAGCCCGGTCATATTCTGCTCTTAGAAAACCTGCGCTTCCATAAGGAAGAGGAAAAGAACGATATGGAATTTGCTGAGCAGCTTGCTTCCTTGGCAGATTTGTATGTGAATGATGGCTTCGGCGTATCCCATCGTGCTCATGCTTCTGTGGAGGGCGTAACCCATTTCCTGCCTGCTGCTGCTGGCTTCCTGCTGGAAAAGGAAATCGAATATGTGGGTCGCGCTGTAACCGAGCCGCTGCATCCCTTTGCTGCCATTATTGGTGGTGCTAAGGTTAGCGACAAAATCGGCGTAATCAGCAATTTGTTGGATAAGGTTGATACCCTGCTCATCGGTGGCGGTATGGCTAACACCTTCTTGGCTGCGCAGGGCTGCGCTATGGGCAAATCCCTTGTGGAAGAAGATAAAATTGATTTAGCTAAAGAGCTTATTGCCAAGGCTAAAAAGAATAATGTGAAGCTTTTGCTGCCCACCGATTTAGTGATGGCGGAAGCCTTTGCTGCTGATGCTAAGCATGCAACCCAAGGCGTGAAGGCTTTGGACCAAGAGTGCATGGCTCTTGATATTGGCGCCGAAACTGCTAAGACTTATGCAGCAGCACTGGCTGATGCAAAGATGATTGTATGGAACGGTCCCATGGGCGTGTTCGAGATGAATGCCTTCTGCAAGGGCACCGAAGCTGTGGCTAAGGCCGTGGCTAAGAGCCGCGCTATTAGCATTGTTGGCGGTGGCGACAGTGTTGCTGCTATCGAAAAGCTGGGTCTGGCAAAGCGTATTTCCCACATTTCCACTGGCGGTGGCGCTTCCTTGGAATACTTGGAGGGCAAGGTGCTGCCCGGCGTTGCTGCTCTGGACGACCTGCGTCGCAAGATGATTGCCGGCAACTGGAAGATGCACAAAACCGTGGGCGAGGCCGTGGAGCTGGCTGAAAATATCGTGATGGAGACCAATGGTACCCTGAACGAGGTTGTTATTTTCCCGCCCTTTACCGCCTTGGAAACCGTTGCTGATGCTATTGATGGTAAGCACGTTGGCTATGGCTCCCAGGATATCCATTGGGAGGATAAGGGTGCCTTCACCGGTGCTGTATCCGGTCCCATGATTGCTGATATCGGTGCAGAATACGCCATGGTTGGTCACAGCGAGCGTCGCAGCATTTTTGGCGAAACTGACAAAATTGTAGCTAGCAAGATGATTGCTGCTTATCGCAATGGCTTAAAGCCTATGCTTTGCGTTGGTGAGAATTTGGCTGAGCGCGAAGCTGGCAAGACAGCTCGCAAGATTAATATGCAATTGAAGAGCGCCCTGCGCGTGGTTGCTCCTGAGGATGCTGTGAACATGGTTATTGCTTATGAGCCTGTATGGGCTATCGGCAGTGGCAAGGCAGCAACTCCGGCTGACGCACAGGAGGTATGCCGCTTGATTCGTGAGAAGGTTGCCAAAATCTTCACTCCGGAAATCGCTCGTCAAATCCGCATCCTCTACGGCGGCAGTGTCAATGAGAAGAATGCTGCTGAATTCAACATCAGCGGTATTGATGGCGTTTTGGTTGGCGGTGCTTCCCTGGATGCTGAGCGCTTTGCTGCCATTGTACGCAGCTTTTAATTGATAAAACAATGAAAAAACCAGTACTTTTAATGATTTTGGATGGTTGGGGGATTGCACCGCCGAGCAGCAGTAATGCTGCTACGCTGGCCAAAACTCCTAATCTTGACAAATATTTTGCGGAGTATCCGCACACTCAGCTGGAGGCCAGTGGCCTTGAGGTGGGGCTGCCCGCAGGGCAGATTGGTAATAGCGAGGTGGGCCATTTAAATATTGGCTCCGGTCGCATTATTTACCAAAGCCTGACCCGCATTAGTAAGTCCATTACTGACGGTGATTTCTTCACGAACCCTGTTCTTGTGAAGGTCATGGACGAGGTCAAGGCAAGCGGCAAAGCGCTGCATTTGCTGGGCCTTTTATCCGACGGTGGTGTGCACAGCCACATCACTCACATCATCGCTCTTTTGGAAATGGTAAAGAAGCATGGTCTGACAAAGGTTTACGTGCACGCCTTTCTTGATGGTCGCGATGTGCCGCCCCAAAGTGCGCTGACCTATGTGGAGCAGCTGGAAGCTGCGATGGCGGAGATTGGCGTGGGTAAAATTGCTACTGTGAGTGGTCGCTACTACGCCATGGACCGTGACAAGCGCTGGGAGCGCTTGGCCAAGGCCTATGCCACTGTGGTTCAAGGTGAAGGTCCCAAGGCTGCTTCTGCTATCCAAGGCATTCAAGCTTCTTACGAAGCGGGTGTGACGGATGAATTTGTAGTTCCATTCACCGTTGAGGGCGTGGATGGGCGCATCAACGCCGGTGACGGCGTGATTTTCGCCAACTTCCGCCCGGACCGAGCCCGCGAAATTACTCGGGCCATAATCGATGAGGACTTCCCTTACTTCGAGCGTCCGACAAGTGCTCGTCCTGTGCATTTTGCTTGCATGGCTCAATACGATGCTACTATTGCTGCGCCTGTGGCTTATCCGCCTGAGTCAATTGATGATACGCTGGGACAGGTTTTGGCAGCACGGGGTATGCATCAGCTGCGCATTGCAGAAACCGAAAAGTATGCCCATGTCACCTTTTTCTTCAATGGTGGCGTGGAGGCGCCCAATAAGAATGAGGAGCGCATCCTCATTCCGTCGCCCAAGGTTGCGACCTATGATTTGCAGCCGGAGATGAGCGCGGAAGAAGTAACCCAAGCACTTTTGGCTGAGCTGGATAAAGACAAGTTCGATGTGGTAATCCTGAACTTTGCTAATCCTGATATGGTGGGCCACACTGGTGTACTTGCTGCGGCTATTAAGGCTATGGAAAAGGTTGATAACTGCGTAGGGCGCATTGTGGAAAAGGTACTCTCTTTGGATGGCAGTGTCTGCGTTTGCGCGGACCATGGCAATTTGGAGAAGATGGCGGAGGAAGATGGCGAGCCTAACACGGCGCATACCACTAATCCCGTGCCCTTCCTCCTAGTAAGCAAGGAAAAGCATCAATTACACCAAGGCATTTTGGCCGATATTGCGCCGACCATGCTGGAGCTTTTAAACATTCCCCAGCCAAAAGCAATGACTGGTAAGAGCTTAATCGAATAGGCTCGTGGATGAATTTTATAGAGGTGATTTATAAATGGCAATGATTACTGAAGTATATGCTCGTGAGATTTTGGATTCTCGCGGCAATCCGACCGTAGAGGTAGAGGTGTGCTTGGAGGATGGCGCCGTAGGTCGCGCTGCTGTTCCTTCCGGTGCTTCCACCGGTGTGCACGAGGCTGTGGAGTTGCGCGATGGTGATGCTGAGCGCTACATGGGCAAGGGCGTTACCAAGGCAGTTGATAATGTGAATGACATTATTGCTGAAGCCATTATTGGTCTGGAAGCAACTCGCCAAACTGACATCGACGAGCTGTTGATTCGCTTGGATGGCACTCCCAACAAAGGCCGCCTGGGCGCTAACGCTATTTTAGGCGTGTCCATGGCTGTAGCTAAGGCTGCTGCTGCTTCCGTAGGCCTGCCCCTGTACCTGTATCTGGGCGGTGTTGCTGCTAAAGAGCTGCCAGTTCCCATGATGAACATCCTGAACGGTGGCCAACACGCTGACAACAACGTGGATATCCAAGAGTTCATGATTATGCCCGTAGGCGCAAAATCCTTCAGCGAATGCCTGCGCATGAACACGGAGATTTATCATAACCTGAAGGCACTCTTGAAATCCAAGGGTCTGAGCACTGCTTTGGGTGATGAGGGCGGCTTTGCTCCCAACCTGAAATGCAACTCCGAAGCTATCGATGTAATTTTGGAAGCTGTAGAAAAAGCTGGTTATAAACCTGGCAAGGACATCATGATTGCTCTGGACGTAGCAAGCAGCGAGTTCTATGAAGATGGCAAATACAATCTGGCAGGCGAAGGCCTTGTAAAGACCAGTGACGAAATGGTTGATTATTTGGCAGACCTGTGCGCTAAATATCCCATTATCTCCATCGAAGACGGCATGTCCGAGGACGATTGGGATGGCTGGAAGAAGCTGACCAAAAAGCTGGGCAAGAAGGTTCAGCTGGTTGGCGACGACCTCTTTGTAACCAACGAAGAGCGCTTGGTTGAAGGCATCAAGAAGGGCGTTGGCAATGCTATTTTGATCAAGGTTAACCAAATCGGCACTCTGACCGAAACCTTCAATGCTATTGAAACCGCAAAACGCGCTGGTTATACCTGCATTATTTCCCACCGCAGCGGCGAAACCGAGGACACTACCTTGGCCGATATCGCTGTAGCAGTGAACGCAGGTCAAATCAAGACCGGTGCTCCGGCTCGTACCGACCGCGTGGCTAAATACAACCAGCTGCTGCGCATCGAAGAGGATCTTGGCAAGGCTGCCAAATATAATGGCAAAAAGGTTTTCTACAACATTAAATAAGCTGCATTGCTAGCATTTTAGTGATTTAAGCGGTACCTCCAAGCATGCACAAGTGCAGTCAAGGTACCGCTTTTTCTGGCTTGCATCACCCAAGACAGCTTTTTGGCAAAGTCAACGTAAAATTCCCCTCAAAATGTAAAATATTTTGCAAAATCACATTGTAAGCTTACTGTTTTTATGGTAAAATACTGTGGTACAAAAATGTTAGGAGGTAAGCTCTGTGATTGAAACTGTCTTGATAGTTCTTGAAGTTATCGTTTGCATAGCTCTCATTGGCGCAGTTCTGCTGCAGTCCGGCAAAGGCGGCGGTATGGGCAGTACTTTCGGCGGCAGTGACGGTGCTTTTTTTGGCAAGGGCAACGATCTGGATTCCCTGATGGCGCGAGCCACCATTTATTTGGGTGCTGCTTTTGCAGTTATAACTATGGCGTTGGCAAAAATCAACGCATAGTAAATTCTCACCTTGTTACAAAGAGCGTAACTTCGCTCTTTAAATTTTAAATTTTTTTATAAAAAGAAAGGGGTTAGGGTCTTGAGTTTCTTAATGACTTCTATCGTTGTTGGTATCATTGCACTGGCAGTTGCTCTGATGCTCAGCAGCGCAATCGGCAAAGCTCCTGCAGGCACTGCTCGCATGCAAGAAATCGCCGGTTACATCCATGAGGGCGCTATGGCGTTCCTGTACAGAGAATATAAAGCTCTGTCCGTATTCGTACTCGTTGTTGCTGTAATTATTGCTATGTTCCTGTCTCCCATGACTGCTGTTTGCTTCGTAGCAGGTGCAATCTTCTCCGTTTGCGCTGGTTACATTGGTATGACCGTTGCTACCAAGGCTAACGTTCGTACTGCTGAAGCTGCACGTCACGGCATGCCGGAAGCTCTGAAAATTGCTTTCTCCGGCGGTGCTGTAATGGGTCTGGGCGTTGTTGGTCTGGGTATCGTTGGTGTTGCTGCTGCTTACATGATTTTTGGCAACATTGATATCGTAACCGGCTTCTCCCTGGGTGCTTCCTCCATCGCTTTGTTCGCTCGTGTTGGCGGCGGTATCTATACCAAGGCTGCTGACGTTGGCGCTGACCTGGTAGGTAAAGTAGAAGAAGGTCTGCCTGAAGACGATCCTCGTAACCCGGCTACCATCGCTGATAACGTAGGCGATAACGTAGGCGACGTTGCTGGTATGGGCGCTGACCTGTTCGAATCCTATGTTGGCGCAATCATTTCCGCTATTACCCTGGGCGCTGTTGCTTATCCCGGTGGTGAAGGCGTGAAATTCGTATTCAGCCTGGCCTTCGCTGGTATTTTGGCTTCTCTGTGCGGCGTATTCTATGCTCGCAGCAGCAAGTCCAACAATCCGCAGGCTGCTCTGAACCATGGCACCTATGTTGGTGGCGTGCTGGTACTGGGCGCTGCTTACTACCTGTCCACCTCCATCTTCGGTAACACCAATGCTTTCGTAGCTATCGCTTCCGGTCTGGTAGTTGGTATGCTGATTGGTAAAATCACCGAAATCTACACCTCTGCTGACTATGCT
>SFRS01000052.1 GCA_004562175.1 bacterium
TTTGGGGCTTGACCTATTATGACGCCATTGGCATGGGAGCATGGGGCCTACAGCTTTCCACTACGCTCTATTTCTTGTCCAACGGCATTATTGCCTTTGGCTGGTTCCATTTTATTTTGTCCCAGCATCGGCGCAAGTCCTTGAGCAAAAAACTGACGCTGATTTTAGCATTACCGCTTTTGCTCATCGTGGGCATGGTTATAGCCAATTGCTTCACCGGCGCTTTGTTTTCCGTGGATGCGAAAACTATGGTCTACAGCCGTGGCCCTTGGTATATGGTGGAAAGGTCCTGCGTCATAGGCTATTTGTTGGCTATTTTGTTGTGGTCCCTCTTCGAGCTGTGGCGAGCCAAAAGCCAAGCCAGCCGCAAACGAGCCTTGATCTTGACAGCTTTTTCCAGCATTCCCATTGTTTTCGACCTGTTGCAGATTCCTTTTGTGTATTTGCCCTGTAATTCCATTGCCTTCCAAATCGCCATTTTGATTATTTACATGTTTATTTCTGTGGAGCGCAATGAGTACGAACTGCTTAAGGACGCCTTGAATCGGGCGGAAGCAGCCAACAAGGCCAAATCCACCTTCCTTTTCAACATGTCCCATGAAATTCGTACACCCATGAACGCCATTATGGGCTTTTCTCATTTGGCTGCTATGCATATAGACGACAAGAAACGTGTTTTAGACAGTTTGCACAAGCTGGACAGCGCAGGGGAGCACTTGTTGCGCCTCATCAACAATGTGCTGGATATGGCGCGTATCGAGAGCGGCGCTACAGTTTTGGACGAGCAGCCCTGCAGCCTGAAGCAGCATTTTGCCGAAACTCGCAATCTTTTCCAGCTGGAGATGGACAAAAAGCAGATTCATTTTACGGTCAGCACGGATGTGCAGGATGACATAGTGCTCGTGGACGAGCTGCGCTTGGAGCAGATTGAGCTCAATCTTTTGGGCAACGCTTTGAAATATACCCCTGAGGGTGGCAGCATCACCTACAGCGTGCGCCAAACACACATGAAAAATGGTGTGGTCAGCCTTGTGTTCGCCGTGCAGGACACAGGCATCGGCATGTCGGAGTCCTTCCAAAAGGAGCTCTTCACTATGTTTTCTCGTGACCGCAACAGCGTCATCCACGAAACCGAGGGCACGGGCTTGGGCCTGGCCATTTCGAAAACCCTCGTGGAAAAGATGGGCGGCAGCATCAGCTGCGTGAGCAAGCTGGGCGAAGGCACCACCTTCACCTTTACCCTGCAGCTCAAGGCTGTGAGCAAACAGCAATTGCCCAAGGTAGAGCAGCCTCTCCCGGAAGCAAGCAGCGCACCCTTACAGGGAATGCGGGTTTTGCTGGCCGAGGACAACGAGCTAAACCAAGAGATTGCCGTGCACATTTTGCAAGGGCAGGGTCTCGCCGTGGATGTGGTTGCTGACGGCCAAGCTGCCGTTGAGCAAGTCGCCACCGCAGCACCCGATTATTACGCCGCCGTGCTCATGGACATTATGATGCCCAAGCTGAATGGCTACGAAGCAACGAAGCAGATTCGCCAACTGCCTGACAAGCACAAGGCTCGTATTCCTATCATTGCCATGACGGCCAATGCTTTTGAAGAGGACAAAAAGAAGGCCTATGCCGCCGGCATGAATGCTTTCATCAGCAAGCCTTTTAAGGTGGAAAAGCTCTTGGAGGCACTACGTCAAGTGCAGAAGCCTAACGGTTAACGCTAATTCATAAAGCCACAAAACTACATATCATCACCAAAATCAAAAGCCCACAGCTTCACTTTAAACTGAAGCTGTGGGCTCTTTGTGTACTTTCAATATACAATCGGTTCGATTTTGACTCCTGTAACGAAACGTTACTCGAAACAGAAGTTCGCTGCTATTTTGTTGTATGCAGCACCAGGCACACCTCATCCTGCCAGCTTTGGGCCTCAGGTGTTTCCAAAACCCCATTGTTCATAATGCTAAAGGCCAAGAGATGTCCGTTGCTGGCGCTGGTATAGCCAGCCAGAGCGCTGACACCGGTGAGCGTACCGGTTTTGGCATGAACTGCTCCCTTAAGCGCCTTGTTGTGCATCCGATAATCCAAAGTGCCGTCCACACCACCAATGGCGAGAGCAGGGAAGAACACATTATAGATTTCCTTGTGCTCATAGGCGTATTTGAGCAGCGCCATCTCCAGCTCCGCCGATAAATAATCATATTGGGACAGACCGCAGCCATCCGCAATATTGTAGCTTTCCGGGTTTAAGCCGATTTTACGAATAAAATCGTTGATTACCAGACGAGCATCGTCAGCCGTGGCGTGACTGCTGCGCCGGGAGGCTGCCAGCTGATAAAACATGGCCTCCGCACAGAGATTGTCACTGTCCTTCAGCATGGGCTGCAAAACCTCCTCCATGCTGTGACTGCGACTGGACAAAGGCAGCGCTGTACTAGGTGCTTGTCCCCGCACCACGAGACCCGGCGGCGTGATGCCTGCTGCACGAAGTTCGCTTTGTAAGCTCTGCATAAATCTATCCTTGCCATTCACCAGCAAAGGGAAGAGGGGCGGATTATATTCATCATCATCCCAGCACCAGCCAATGCCCCAGCGGGGTCCCTCCATCATGCTCACATCGGCAATGAGGCTGCCCTGAATCCTGTGAATGCCAAGGGCTTTGATGCTGCGTACAAAGGCCTGCATATCCTGGCTATCGAAAAGTGGGTCGAAGCCGCCAATGCAATAAATATTACCAGTGAGGACACCGTTAGTGATGGTGCCGTCGTAGGCCAGCTTAGTGGTGAACTGGTGATAAATACTGAGCTTGTCCAAGGCCGTCAGCGCCACCAAGCTTTTCATGGTGGAGGCCGGTCGCAAGAGCTGCTTGGGCCGGTAAGAGAACAGCGTTTTTTGGGCCGTCAAGTCGTACACCAAGAGGCTGACCTGGCTGCGTTGGGTTAAATCGTGCTCCAAAAGGCCCTGAAGCCTTGCTTGCAGGGAACTTTCCCAAGGGCTGGGAGCCGGTTGTTCCTTGGGGATAGGGGCCTTGACCACCTGCTGCACCTTGCCGGAGGTCTGTACAGGCTGTTTGGCTGCAGAAAAGGAAGGATTGCAGCCTAGAAGGGAACTACTACTTAGAAAAGCTAAGCCTATAATGCACAGGCTTAGCTTTTGCTTTTGGGAAATAAAAAATGACAATTTGACTTCACCTTGTTACATTGAATTTCTTTTACGAAAACATAAAACTAAAATACTTGTCCTTGAACTCCTTGTCCAAGCCCCTGGCCAAGGGCAGGCAAAGCCTACTGCCCCGCATGGTGATTTCCTTGGCATTGAAATGCTCCACGTACTTGAAATTCACAATATAGCTGCGGTGGGACTTGAAAAAGCAGGGATAAAGAGAAAGCTTCAGCTGGATATTATTAAAGGTGTCCCGCACCTCCAGCTTTTTGCCATTGGCCAGATTGAAGACTACCTGCCGGTTCACCGCTTCCACCCAAGCCAGCTCATCAATGCTGATGCTGCACAGCTCGTTGCCGGACTTCACCACAATGTACTGGCACAGCTTTTGGTACAGGGAATCTAAAAGTTGGCTGAAGCTGGCGTAAGCGGCGGGCTTGAGCAAATAGCCATAGGGATGGACCTCATAGGCCGCCAAAGCAAAATCCTTGGAGGAGGTCAAAAAGATCAGGGAAAAATCATTGTTGGCTGCGCGCAGCCTTTTGGCCAGCTCTAAACCATCCATATCGGGCATGATGATATCCAAAATGGCGATATCCTCAGGATGGGGAGCATACTGCTCTAGTAAGGCTATGCCGGAATGGAAGGTGATGAGCTCCACCTCCAGACCGTGGTCGGCGGACCACTGCTTGGTATACTGCTGTAAAAGAGCCAGCTGCTCTTTATCATCATCACATAACAGAAAACGTAACATAAGCGGCTCCTTAGACAATTATTTGCAACACGAACATGTTATTCTCCAAGGAGAATTTGCACTGTCCGCCCAATTTGTTGCAGTTGTAAATAATGCTTTGGGTACCAATGCCATGGTTGGCCTTGGCAGAAACGGGGATATCGTTGACAAATTTGGGCGTTGCCAAATAGGTATTTTTCAAGGATAAAAGCAGCTTGTTGTCCTTTTGCTTCAGGCTCAGGCGAATATAGCGCTGGGCCAAGGGCAGCTGGCTGGTGGCCTCATAAGCATTTTCAAGGGCATTGTCCAGCATAATGGAAAAGCACAGCTCCGGACAGGGCAGAAGCTTGGCTGTTTCGGCCTCAGCCTTATATTCAATATAATTCAGCTTGCATTGGTCACCGTATTTGGTAAGCACCGCATTGATATATTCATTGGCGCAATAACGCTGCAGCTGTACGCCGTCCAAATCCCGTTGGCCATCGCTCAAGTACTTCACTGCTTCCTCATATTTTTGCTGTTGAATCAAGGTGGTAGCGGTGCTCAGCACGTGGCGCATATCGTGGCGCATAATGGACATGCGGTATTGGGCATTGTGCACCTGCTCCAGCTCGTGCACAGCAGAATGCATGCGCAGCTCAATCAGTCTGTTCTTTTGGGAGAGCTCGTTTTTGGCAAGGTATTCCTCAGCCACCAGGGAGGAAAAGATGAGGCAGGCGATGCTCAGGATGAAGCCCAAAAATTCGACCACCAAGCCGTTGCCGGAATATAACAAATTTGTATAAACTGTGGTGGAATAATCAAAAAAGTAATAGGTTATGGGCAGAATGCTGAAAATGGCGACCTCTTTCAAGGGGCGATTTAAAAGCACAGCCACGCAAGGACTCACATAATGGGTGATTAACAAAAGAATGGGCGGCACCAAAGCAATGCGCACGGAATAATAAAACCACTGGTCCGCAATAAAAAATACGCCCACAAAGCCCAACCATTTGGTGATTTGGCAGCAAGTATAAGCGAGAGCCACTGCTGTCGCCGCACTAAAGCAGGGGACGCGGAAGGCAAAGGTCAAAAACACAACCAAGGGCAGGTGGATGTAGAAGGGATAAAAGCGCAAAAAGTTTTCCGGATTCGCACCAGCAAGAAAATGATTGTAGAACAGCTGCTGAAAGCCAATAGACAAAACTGTAAAAATGCCCAGCTTAAATAAAGCCGCCCTTTGCTTTTGCACACCCAAAAAGCTGGCGCTGAGGATGATGCCAAAAACCAGCGTCATCTGGAAATGTATTTGTGCCAAAAATTTCACATCTAACATTATTTGCCACTCCTAACTTTTTCTTAAAAAGCCCAACCTTCTCTAGTTTAATTATATATGCAAAATAACCTGAGGACAATCGGTAGGGGAGCATTTCATGCAGTAAAAGTGACATTTCAAGCAGGGCTTGTTTCTTTATCAGTTCATTTTTGTTACAATGGTGTTACAGTTTGGAAAAACTAATCTAAAATGATTACTACTTTACTCGGGATTTGATGCTTATGATGAATAAATTAAGTACATGTAAAAAGCTCATGAGCTTCTGGCGTCAGCTGGAGGGTGGCTATACTATTATGTTGGTGCCCCATGACGGGCGTTCCATCAGCAAAAAGGATATGCACACTACCCAGCTGAAAAAGGCTGTTGCCTGTCTTGGAGCCTTGAGCATTGGTACCGCGGGCTTGATTATGCTACTGTCCGGCATGCTTTATTCGAGCAGCAAGGAAGTCAAGGAATTGGCAGCTTATCGCGAAATCAAGGCCCAGCAGGAGCAAAAGCTCCAGGAGCTGGCGAAGAACACAGAAGCTGTGCAAAAGCAGCTAGCAGTGCTGCACAAAATCGAGTCCCAGGTGCGGGAGCAGATGAAGAAATCCGGCATGGAGTTGCCTGGCAAGAGCGAGCTTGCTGAAAAAACCGGTGGCAAGGGTGGCCCCAGTAAAAACAAGATTTCTGACTTAGTTGTTTTACAGGAGCAAAACGCTTTGTTGCAGCAAAATCTGCAGGCCTCCACCCAAGATTGGGATAATTTGCTCACCAGCATTAAAACAGAAAATTATCGTCAGGAGGTCACGCCCAATCTGTGGCCCTTGGACGGCGGGTATATTAGCTCTGATTTTGGCAGTCGTGCCAATCCCTTTGACGGCTATTCCAGTGATTCCTGTTTACGCCAGTGCTTCTGGTTATGTCCAAAGAGCGGGCTGGTACGGAGGCTATGGCAAGTATATTAAAATCTCCCATGATTATGGCTATGCTACGGCCTACGGGCATTTGAGCAGTATCGAAATCAGCGCCGGAGATTATGTCAGCAAGGGCCAGCTTATTGGTTATGTGGGAAGCACCGGCTATAGCACGGGACCCCATTTACATTTCGAGGTGCTGCACTACGGCAAGCAGGTTAATCCTCGACGCTTGATGAAATAGCGAGGTGATAGCATGTTCTTTTTCAAAAGCTCGGAGTCAACCAAGGAGGAGGCTCCCGTTAGGGTGGCCGAAGCCGCAGCACAGCCTGCGCAGGCGGTTGAACCCAAACCCATTGCTCCAGCAGTAACACCAACAAAAAACATAAAAAAGGAGTTCAAACCCATGGATTATGAAGTAATTATTAGTCAAAATACTGCTATTAACGGCAATATCAGTATCAATGGTTGCACCCGCATCGACGGTGTCATCGATGGCACCTTGGCTGTGGATAGCGATTTGTTCATCGGTGAGTCCGGCAATATCCGTGCCACTGTGTACGCTAAAAACGCCACTATTTCCGGCCAAGTGACCGGCAATATTTCCTGCAAGGAGCGTTTGGAGCTCACTAGCAATGCCAAGGTATATGGCGACATTAAATGCACCACCTTGATTATTGCCGAGGGTGCTGTTTTCCGCGGCAAATGCGCTGGCTTTGAAAGCTATGAGGACGCTGCGGAATAAAGAGCTGCCGTATAAAACAGAACATTCTTTTTGGTATATTTTTAGGTAGGATAAAATTTTAGCATATTTGTCTTTGTAAAGTGTACAAAAAAGAAAGATTAAAGCCCACAGCTTGCGCTAAGCTGTGGGCTTTAATCTTTGTACGAGTTTTGGGATTTAGGTGGGTTTACGGGGTAACTAATTTAGCTTGCTAACTAAACAATGCACTAATTAAGTGGCTCTTAGAAGCCAGCAGTGATGGTGCCCTTGAAGTGGTCCGCAA
>SFRS01000053.1 GCA_004562175.1 bacterium
CAAAAATATAGAGAAATGTTACAAAATTCTTGACAAAAAAAGCACAAATTGGCATAATTTATTGCAACGAGTTCGCCCCTTTCCACATTTGTGGATGGGGGCATTTTTATAGAGGAGGCAGAGGTATGGAGCAAATTTTATCGATTGTTGTACGTAACCAGCCCGGCGTTTTGATGCGTGTAGCCGGGATGTTTTCCCGCAGGGGTTATAATATTGACAGCTTGGCCGTGGGCACCACCCAAAATCCGGAGTTTTCCCGTATGACGGTGACCATGGAGGCTGATGAGCCTACCGTGGTGCAGGTGTGTAAGCAGCTGGCCAAATTAGTTGAGGTGGAAAAGGTAAAGGTGCTGCCACCGCGGAGCAGCGCGACGCGGAGCATGGTTTTGGTGAAGGTTCATGCAGGTGCCAAGCGCATGGAGCTGATTCAATTGGCGGAGGTTTTCAGAGCACACCCTGTGGATGTTACGGGAGAGTCCTTGATTTTTGTGGCCACCGGCGACGAGGGCAAGCTGAAGGCCTTCGTGGATATTATGCGGCCCTATGGCATCAGTGAAATGGTACAAACAGGTCTGGTGGCCTTGGAGCGCGGCGACACTGCGTTAGCAGTGGAGGAATCGCGCTTTGAGTGGCCCCGCGCTGAGCAAGCTAGAACGATTTGAGGAATGGATGTGGAAAGGATGTGAGCCCATGCAGATGACTGGTGCGGAAATCATGGTCAAGGTTTTGGCCGAAGAGGGTGTAACCACAGTTTTTGGCTATCCCGGTGGCGCAATTCTCCCCTTTTATGATGCGCTGCGGGAAAGCAAAATTCAACATATACTGACAGCCCATGAGCAGGGCGCTGCTCATGCAGCGGATGGCTTTGCTAGAGCTAGTGGCAAGGTGGGTGTATGCATTGCCACCTCCGGCCCCGGTGCTACCAATTTGGTAACAGGCCTAGCCACGGCGTTTCTTGATTCTACTCCGGTGGTGGCGATTACAGGTCAGGTGCAGCGTGCCCTGATTGGCCACGACGCCTTCCAAGAGGTAGATATTACCGGCATTACCATGCCTATTACCAAGCACAATTTTTTAGTTAAAAAGCCGGAAAATCTGGCGCAAACTTTGCGCTTGGCTTTCCAATTGGCCAAGGAAGGGCGCCCTGGCCCGGTGCTGGTGGACGTGCCCCGCGATGTGCAGACTGCTGTTTTGGAATACACTCCCGACAGACTGCATGATTTGCCGCCGGTGCTGCCGGATAAGGATAGAGTGGCAGCCGCTGTGGCCGCCATTAACAAGGCTCAGCGTCCGGTGATGCTGGTGGGTGGCGGCGTCATTAACGCGGATGCGGAATATGATGCTATGCACCTGTGCGAAAAGCTGCATATTCCTGTAGTAAGTACCCTCATGGGACTTGGTGCCATCAGTGCCTATCGCAGCCTGTTCTTGGGTATGACGGGCCTGCATGGTCACGAAAGAGCTAACAATGCTGTAAAGGAAGCAGATTTAATTTTGGCTGTGGGCAGTCGCTTCAACGACCGCGTGACGGGTGAACGCTCCAGCTACAGTGCCAATAAAACCATCATTCATCTTGATATCGACCCGGCGGAGCTTGATAAAAATATCGACTCCAGCATCGGTATTACAGGCAATATGAATATGACCTTGAACCTTTTGGAAAAAGGGAGCGTGCCCCACGATTTGTCCGCTTGGTGGGACAAAATCGCCAGCTGGCCCGGTATGGACGATGATTTCGGCGATGAGGAAGCACCGCGCTTTTTCAAAGCGCTGAACCCTGTCATCAAGGGCAAGGATTACATCATCACCACGGACGTGGGACAGCACCAGATGTGGGCTGCCCAGCATCTGAAGATAGAGTTTGCCCGCCAGCTGATTACCAGCGGTGGCTTGGGAACCATGGGCTTTGGCCTGCCTGCTGCCATGGGTGCACAGTTGGCAAGACCCGAAAGCCGCGCCATCAGCCTGAGCGGTGATGGTGGCTTCAAAATGACAGGCTCCGAGCTGTTCACCATTGCCAGCAACAAGATTCCTGTTATCGCCATTGTGTTCAACAACAGTGGCTTGGGCATGATTCGCCAGCTGCAAACGGTGCAGTTTAACAAGCGCTTCACGGCCTGCGAGATGCCGGGCTATGTGGATTTTGTGAAGTATGCGGAAGCCTTTGGTATTAAGGGCGAGCATGTGGCCACGCCGGAAGAGCTGTCTGCGGCCTTGGACAAGGCCATGGCGGTGCGCGAGCCCTATCTCATCGAGGTCAGCATAAATCCGAAGGATATGGTGCTGCCCATGGTGGCGCCGGGCCTAGGCATTAACGACTACGTTAAATTCGAAGATAAAAAACAATAAATATCAGCAAAATGGGAGCCGAGGCGATGACCTCGGCTCTTTTTTTCATGACTTGAGATTATGTAAGTATTCACTATACTAATAGGCATTAATCAACGTATGCTTAATAAAAAATAACTTGTAAAAGGGTAGTAAGCTGTGCTAAAATTATAGCACATTCCTATGTGAGGCGTACCTATGAAAAAGTCCCTGAATCTAAACTATACCCGAAAAGTACATATTACCGTTGTGGTTATTCTCATGCTGTTGGTGCTCTCCGGCTTCGTGTCCTATCAGATTGGCGTCATGGAGGAGGAGGCCGCTTGGGGCTCCCTGAAGCGTTCTGCCAATCGTGTGGACGAGGAACTAAGTCGCCGAGTGGAGATTGACCGAGAGGTGCTGTTGACCTTGGCGGGGATTATCAGCAAGCAGGAGCAGCTGGATGGTCCAGTGGTGCGGGAAATAGTCAATGAGTTTCAGGCCAATAGTCTGATGGGGCATATTGGCTTGCTTTTGCCGGGGGATAGGCTTATTTGGGCCAACAGAGAAATTATGGATGTACGGGGTAAGCTGTCCTTTGAGCAGGAGGCGGCTCATGGTGCCCATATTACCAATAGGGTTAAGGAAATTTCTAATAGAAATAACTATATTTTGCGCAATTTTGTGCCCGTTATTAAGGAGGGCAGGACGGTTGCTATGCTTTATGGCATGGTTAAGCTGGATACACTGCCGGCCTTTATGAATCAAAATATTTATCAAGGTAAGGCCCTGTACTTTATTATTGATGGTAATAATGGGGATTTTATACTCAATACTAACCGTAAACAGCTGGGCAATATGTGGGATGTGCCCGAAAGAGCTGTTAAAAGTGGTGATAGCAATTTAGTAATACGGGAAAAGCTGCGCTTAGGTCAGGAGGGGCAGAGTATAATTAAGTCTGCCATTAGCGGTGAGTATGGCTGCTTCTATTATAAGCCTGCTTCCATTAACCAGTGGCGGGTGGGTATTTTTGTCCCCGAGGATGCGGCCTTGGCCAGAACCAAAAAAACTAGCAGCCTGTTGCTGATTTTTTTGGTTTGCCAGTTTTTGCTGCTTTCCAGCTATTTTATTTGGCTGGAGCGCACATCTCGCAAGGAGCTGGCCCAGCAGCAGCGCTTGGCCGAGCGTGATTTGCTGACGGGATGCTTAAATCGCAATACCTACGAAAATAAGCTGAAGGAATTGGCTTTGACTAAAGCTGATCTGAGCTGCATTTATATTGATGTGAACGGTTTGCACGAGCTCAATAATACTCAGGGCCATACTGCCGGTGACAAAATGCTGCAAACAGTGGCTTCTCTTACACGCACCCAGTTTGGCGACAGGCATGTTTATCGTATCGGTGGCGATGAATTTGTTGTTTTAGTTGAGGACATGGAGGAGGTACAGGTGACCACTGCATTGAAGACATTGGTTAACCACATCCATACTGCCGGATACTTTGTTTCTGTGGGGCAAAGCCATAGCCGTGGTGACCACTCCATTGATGAGCTGATTAAAAATGCAGAAACGCTCATGTACGAGGATAAAAGACGCTTTTACAGCCAGCAGGGTCGGGACAGGCGCAAACGCAGCTAAAACTAGGAGGTATATTCCTTTTATTTCATTAAAGCCCTTGCTGAAACAGTATAAAAATGCTACAATAAAATTACATGAATGCAGCTTGCTTTCATGCAAATATTAGTCCACTATTGTAAAAGATAGTTAAGCCCATACGGACAGGCGGGACTGCTGCCGGAGTGGCCTCGGGCCACATTATTGATTGAGCCTGCGCTCAAATTTTATAAGGTGATTGCTAGCAATCAAAATCAGTATCACTTGTGAAACGGTCAATAAGAGTAGTGAAGGTATTTGCTTACAAACTCTGAAAGTAAGATGCGCCCTAAGAATCGTAGTCTATCAAAAAACGTGTAGGGAATTTGTCAAAGACAGGTGATGTTTAGCGCACCTGTCTTTATTTATTTGTTGGGGAGAACGGATTATGGAGAAACTTTCACAACTATCAGCGCCTATTTACGAGGCTTTGGAGGCCTTTCGTAAAAAGCGCGTGGTTCCCTTTGATGTGCCCGGGCACAAGCGTGGTCGTGGCAATCCGGAGCTGCGGGAGCTTCTTGGAGAAAAATGTGTAAATTTGGACGTGAACTCCATGAAGCCCTTGGATAATCTGTGCCATCCTGTTTCAGTAATTAGGGATGCGGAACAGCTGGCGGCAGAGGCTTTTGGGGCTGCCCATGCCTTTTTTATGGTGGGAGGTACCACCTCCTCCGTGCAAAGCATGGTGCTTTCCTCTACGAAGGCCGGGGACAAGATTATTTTGCCTCGCAACGTGCATAAAAGTGTCATCAACGCGCTGGTTTTAAACGGCGCGATACCCGTATATATCAATCCTGAGGTGGACAGCAAGCTGGGGATTTCCTTGGGGATGGAGCTCAGCGAGGTGGAGAAGGCCATTAATGCCAATCCCGATGCCAAGGCAGTGTTGGTGAATAATCCTACCTATTACGGCATTTGCTCTGATTTGCGCTCCATTGTGAAGCTAGCTCATGAGCATAATATGCTGTGTCTGGTGGACGAGGCTCATGGTACTCATTTTTACTTTGGTCCCAATATGCCGGTGAATGCCATGGCAGCTGGTGCAGACATGGCCTCTGTTTCCATGCACAAGTCCGGGGGCAGCTTGACCCAAAGCTCTCTGCTTTTGACAGGCCCCAATGTAAACTGGGAATATGTGAGTCAGATTATCAATCTGACCCAAACCACCAGCGCTTCCTATTTGCTGCTTTCTAGTTTGGATATTTCCCGCCGCAACCTGTACATGCGCGGCGAAAGCTCCTTTGCCAAGGTGGCCGAGATGGCGGAATACGCGCGCGAGGAAATCAACTCCATCGGCGGTTATTATGCCTATGGTCAGGAGCTAAAGAACGGCAGCAGTATTTTTGATTTTGATGTGACGAAGCTGTCCGTTTATACACGTGATATTGGTCTCGCAGGCATCGAGGTGTATGATTTACTGCGTGATGAATATGATATCCAAATCGAGTTCGGTGACATTGCCAATATCCTTGCCTATGTGTCCATTGGCGACAGGATTCAGGATATTGAGCGCTTGGTGGGAGCTTTGGCAGATATTAAGCGTTTGTATTCCCGTGACCCCTCCAAGATGCTGAATACGGAATATATTGCGCCTCAGGTGGTGGTTTCACCTCAGGAAGCCTTCTATGCCAAGGATGAGTCCCTGCCTATTAGAGAGACGGCGGGCAGGATTTGCTCTGAGTTCGTGATGTGCTACCCTCCGGGTATTCCTATTTTGGCCCCCGGCGAGGTCATTACTAAGGAGATTATTGAGTATATAATCTACGCTAAGGAAAAGGGTTGCTCCATGCAGGGCCCTGAGGACCCCGAAGTTAATAATATAAATGTTTTGGTGTAAGGTTGTGATGGAATGGAGCTTTGGTTTTCCGATTACCACACGGATGATGTGAAGCTGGATATAAAAATTGAAAAGCAATTATTTGGAGAGGACACAGATTTTCAACGGATTGACGTGTTCGACTCCAAGGAATTTGGTCGTTTTATTGCCTGCGATGGCACCATCGTCTTCTCTCAAAAGGACGAATTTATTTACGATGAGATGATTGTGCACGTGCCCATGGCCGTGCATCC
>SFRS01000054.1 GCA_004562175.1 bacterium
CCTTGTCCTGAGCCAATTTAGCAATGTTACGATATTCTTCTACTAAAGCCATCTTTAACAACCTCACTTTTCTTTGCTTATTCAGCGTACATTTTCTGGCTTTCACCAGTAACCAATATTATCATATCACTATTGTCGAAATTTATCAACAAAAATAGACATTATAAAGTAAAGTAACACAAAAAAATACCTAGGAACGCTGCCACAGCAGCGCACCTAGGCACTTAATTTTAGACTAAATTCGTTTATGGATTAACTTTTTTATTTATCCATTTCCTGCAAGTGCTTTTCATAAGCCTTGGTTTCAGCCACAACTACACCGGTCAAGGCCAAGAGAGCAATCAAGTTCGGGATGGCCATGAGACCATTCACGATATCGGCCAATACCCAAATCTCTTCCAGCTTCAGGAAGGGACCGCAAGCGATGAGGATAATGAAGATAATGCGGTACGGCATAATAGCCTTGACGCCCATCAGATACTCTACGCAACGCTCGCCGTAGTAGTTCCAACCCAAGATGGTGGTGAAGGCAAAGAGCACCAGACCAACCATCAGCAGCATGGAGCCAAAGCCAGGGAAGGCAGCAGCAAAAGCCGCATCAGTCATGGCCGCACCCTTCAAAGGACCACACCATGCGCCGGTAACGATCAAGGAAAGACCGGTCAAGGAGCAAATAATGATGGTATCGATGAAGGTACCGGTCATGGAAACCAAGCCTTGCTCAGCAGCCCATTTGGTTTTTGCAGCTGCAGCCACGATGGGAGCAGAACCCAAACCAGATTCGTTGGAGAAAACGCCACGAGCAACGCCGCTACGCATAGCCAGCATTACAGTTGCACCCAAGAAGCCACCTTGAGCAGCGGCGGGAGTGAAGGCATCCTGAAGCACCATACCGATTGCACCGGGAACCTTGTCTGCAAAGCAAACCAAAATGCCCACAGTAGTGATGAAATACAGCACTGCCATAGCAGGCACGATTTTAGAAGCAACGTTAGCGATGGATTTCAGACCACCGATGGTAACAGCAGCAACCACAACGGTCAGTGCGATGCCGGTGTACATTACGGGGATACCGGCAGTGATCTTGGTGATTTCTACAATGGAGTTAACTTGAGCAAAGGTACCAATGCCGAAGTATGCGCAAAGCACACCAAAGGCAGCAAATATTACAGCCAAGGGCTTGTAGGACTTGCCAAGACCATTTTCAATGTAGTACATGGGGCCGCCGGAAATGTTACCATCAGCGTCCACAGTACGATATTTTACAGCCAAAAGGCATTCTGCATATTTGGTAGCCATACCAAAGAAGGCAGCCATCCACATCCAGAACAGGGCACCGGGGCCACCAGCCTTCACAGCAGTAGCAACACCAACGATGTTACCGGTACCAACGGTTGCAGCCAAGGCAGTGCACAAAGCCTTGAAGGAGTTTACATCACCACTACCTTCATTCTTAGCACTGAAAATCAGCTTCAGCGCCGGAGCCAGCTTGAAAACCTGAATCAGGCCCAAGCGAATAGTCAGCCAAATACCAGTACCAACCAAGAGCACTAAAAGTGGCGGGCCCCAGACAAAATCATCAATCGCATTCAACATTTCCAACATAATACAACATCTCCCTCTTCATTTCCCTCTCTCAGCAGGTTTAATCATAAATAATAAGTAAATAAAAAACCGGAGTATGGTTATATACTCCGGTAAAGTCAACACCTATACAAGCATCAACACTGATGCTCGCATATTAGTTTGCTCCGTCCTTTGGCCTGAGAGATTGGCTTGCCACGCTTCTGCACTGACAAGCTTGCACCTTCGGCGCCCATTTAAGGGACTCTCCAGAGTTGTGTCAGCTTACGGTTCCACCTCCTTCGAGGCACCTGAGAGTTTTGCTCCTTCGGTAGGCCATGCCTTCTCCCATAAGCGTCATCCACTCGTTATTTACTTATGTACGCTATTATAGTACACTCTGAAGAAAAAAGCAAGTACTTTTTTTAGAAATCCTCTTATTTTTGCTTAGCTGCAATTTCCCTCATGCAAAATACCAAGGAACCATTGCCACGATGATTCATAATGCACTCGCAGCAGGTACCATGACGAGGGCAGGTAGTTTTGGGACAGGTGCAGTTGGCCTCGTTACAATGCTTACGTTCTTCCATGTTGATTCCTCCATTCATTCTTTACAGTCAGCCTTGCTCTGACATCACTATTATAGCACGCAAGCATGGAATCGTCCATTCTTCCTTGTTCTACCTGAGGACGTAACAGCAGATAGCGCTCCGAGCGTCCTGCCAGCTGCCATTGATGCTTGTTCTGCTTCAAAAAGTCCTTCATACTCTTTTCGTTGACGATAACAAAGGGATAATGCTGCTTTTCCATGGCAGCGAAGGGCATTACATTCTTGCTGGACCAGGACATGTTCTTGGGCTTGTAGCGCTCCAGCTCTTTTTCCGGTACCAGCTTAACAATACGTGCATTGCTGTAAAAGACGGCTGAGGTGGGATAGCTGCCATAAAGGCCCACCTCCCTGATACCGTCCTTTACCAAAAGCTCACCCAAGCCCTTGGCCGAGCGCTGAGCAGAAAAGGGAATAGCAATGCTCATAATCAAGGCCAAATAAAAGCACAGACAAATACTGCCCAAGCCTAGCACCTGATGGGAGCCATTGAGCTGCCACACATAATACAGCATCATACCCACAATGATGCTCAAGGGCAGCAAGAACATACTTTCCTCCGCTACCATGCCTGTAACGGTGACCCACTGAGCTGCTCCTAACAAAGCAGCAAAAATGATGCCTACAAAGATGAAATAATGTATGGATAAGAGTCTCTCTTCTCCGGCAGCCAATTCCTTGGCCAAAAAGATACTCATAGGGAAGAGCAAAGGGTAGGTATAGGTGATGTATTTCGTAGCCATGCATTGGAAGAAGACGAAGATAACCCCTGCCCACAGGAGCAAGAACTTTTCGCTGGTCTCCCAGCGTTCACCCTCACGCCAACGTTGCCACAGGCAGAGGGGTACCAAGGCGCTCCAGGGAAACAGGGCCAAGGCATTGACCAAAAGGTAATAATACCACACATTATCCCTTGGATGCTCGGACACTGTGGCCCTGAGGAAATTATGTACCCCGAAAAAGGTGTTGATAAAATCACTGCCATGGATGGCATACATGGCTGCATACCAAGGCACGGCTACCAAAGCACAAAGCAGGGTGCCGCTGAACAATTTGCAGCGCTTAAGCACCTGCCAATCCCGCTGCCACAGTAAAAACAACGTAATAATCAGTCCCGGCAAAAGTACCCCGATGGGACCCTTGGTGAGCACGGCAAGACCCGCGCTGACATACGTAAGATACCAGAATAGCGGCCTGTTTTCGCTATAGCCCAAATAGAAAAAGAGCAACGTGGCGCTGAAGAACAAAAACAGCACCGCATCCGTAATAATGGACTTGCTGATAAGGAAGAATTCCACACTGCTCAGCAGCAATACGCCACTAAAAAAGCCCACCTTTTCACTATACAGGCGATAGCCTCCGTAGCTCACGAGGCCAATGCCCAAAAGTCCAAAAAGAGCAGGAAAGAACCGCGCACCAAACTCCGTAAAGCCAAACAGCTTGAAGCCCAAGGCTGTGAGCCAATAAAACATGATGGGCTTATCATACCAATAATTGCCATAAATTTGGGGAGAAAGCCAGTCCCCGCTGAGCACCATTTCCTTGGCCGTCAAAGCATAGTTAGATTCTACGCTATCAGTTACTAGCAAGCTGCCGTTGCCAAAAAACAGCAGCAAAAGTGCCAGCATAAACAGACCTAGCCAATATTTCTTTTGCATACAAAAACACCCTCTCATAGCTTTTTAGCCATAGTATAAAACTATAATCTTAATAAGCTATTAAGAGGGGGTTAATTCATAATTAAGAAAACGCCAAATTTTTTAAGCTATTTTTAAGGGCAAGAGCACCTGCATAATAGTACCGCAGGGCTTGTTATCCAAAACCTTGATGCTGCCGTGATGCTGGCGAACAATGGCCTGCGCCAAGGACAGCCCCAAGCCAAGGCCTCCCTGACTACGACTACGTGCTTTATCCACTCTAAAGAATCGGTCAAAAACCTTTTCCTTATCCTCATCACTGATACCGCAGCCCTGATCCTGCACTGCCAAAAGCAAATTATTTTTAGTTTTGGATGCAATAAAATCAATGCGGGTATGTTCAGGAGAATATTTAATGGCATTGTCCAACAGGATGATGAGCAATCTATGTAAAGCTGCCTCGTCACCCAACAGCTGCAAATTGCCATCCACCTGAGTATGCAGAGTAATATCCTTTTCCTGGGCCAAAAGGGCCAGCTGCTTGCCCACCCTTTGGCACAACTCCGTCATATCCACAGCTAGCTTCAGCTCCGGCATGGTACCCTCGTCCCCACGGGCCAGGGCCATGAGATGTTCCGTCAGTCTGGACATACGCTTGGTCTCGTTTTGCAGCATCTCAATGGACTCCTGCGCAAAGGCACTGTATTTGCTCTCCTCGTCCTCCCTGAGTCCTTGGGTAGCAAGAGCCATCACTGCCAGAGGAGTGCGCATTTCATGGGATGCATCTGCCGTAAACTGCATTTGCCGTCCATACATCTCGCTAATTGGCTTGATATTGCGCCCAGCCAACCAATACCCAAAATAGCAGGCTCCGACAAAAAACAAAACTGCGATACACAAAAGCTTGTAAAGTGTTTTAAAGGCTGCCGTGTAATAAAACTCTATATTTTCGAACATATAAAGCTTACCCACAGTCTCCCCGTTCTTCACCACCGGTGCCACCGCTGCCAAATAGCGATAGCGCACTGTCTCGCCCTGCCCAGGCTCCCCGTGCATGCGAATAATCCGCGTGCTATCCATTTTCTTGGGCCAATCATTACGATGCCGCCACAGCGCACGCCCCTGAGGTCCATCACCTAGCTGGTTCAAAATCTCTGTTTTATCATCCATGGTGACAAAATAGGCCAGCATACTACCTTCATGGATGGACACAGCAGAGCAGGGCTCCTCGCCGCTATCCACCCATTCCTCGGCTTCATGATAGACTGTGGCAACTAGCTCGTGCCTTTCATGGTCAATGATTTCCCACCAGACAAAGGTATAGGCGACAAACACAATGAGCAAAATCAACACGCCAAAAATTCCCGCATAAATACAGGTCATGCGCCGCCGCAGATTCTCAAAAATCTTACTCCACATAATACCCCACTCCGCGTAGCGTTTTAATCAATTCCTCACCATTAAGGCTAGCAATCTTTTTACGCAAAAGGCGAATATGCACGTCCAAATTATTTTCTGTTACCTCGCTATCAATGCCCCAAATCCTGTCCTGCAGCACAGTGCGCGGCATCACCTGTCCCTTATTGCGCAGCAAAAGCTCTAGCAGCTTGTACTCACGGGGTCGCAGCTCCACTCTTTTTTCGCCGTAGGCCAAGCAATAGGTGCTGGCCTCCAGCACATAAGGACCATAGCTCAGATTATTGACCGTGTAGCTGTCCTGACGGCGGCATAAAGCATGGAGCCGTGCCACCAGCTCCTCCATGGCAAAGGGCTTCACCAAATAATCATCCGCACCAGCGTTAAGCCCTTGTACCTTGTCCGCCACTGTGTCCTTAGCAGTCAAAAGCATGATTTTGCCCTCATATTCCTCTTCCCGCAAAATACGACACAGCTCCACCCCGTTCAGCTTGGGCATCATCCAGTCCAAAACCAACACATCATAACCATCGGCATACACCTTTTCATAGGCGGATTCTCCATCCTGTACCCATACAGTATTAATATTTCTCTTTTTTAAAAGCATGCTGATCAGCTTGCCCAAATTTAAATCATCTTCAGCTAGGAGAATTTTCATAAGCAATCCCTCCGTAAATA
>SFRS01000055.1 GCA_004562175.1 bacterium
GTTAACTGCCTTTACGCAGTGCTCGCAGTGCATACCGCCAATGAAAATAGTTTTGATCATGTGAATCAGTCCTTTCGTTTTTAATGTTTTATATAGATTTTACTATAGACGTTATCGTTCAAAGGTATACCTGTGAAGTGCTCCGGTATGCGAATGCTTGATGCAATGTTCACATAGAGCGCTTAATCCGTTAAGAGCAGAATCTCCTGTAGCATGACGAGGCGCTTCGCGAACATGCGGGCCTGTCCATTGCTATAGCAATTCGCTTATTCATCGATTTACTAATATGGTCGCATTCTTGCCTGCGCTACTTCCCAGGTATACACTTTTCACTTGCTAAGTTATAGCTTTATAAATCGTAGTCTTAAAGCATTCGTTACGACGGAAACGGAGCTGCAGCTCATGGCTGCAGCGGCAATCATGGGATTGAGCAGCCAGCCGAAGGCTGGATAAAGAAGCCCTGCAGCCAAGGGAATGCCGATGGTGTTATAGATAAAGGCCCAGAAGAGGTTTTCTTTGATATTCTTCATAACGCTTTTGCTGAGGCCAATGGCTCGGGTCACATCCAGTAAATCGTTTTTTATGAGCACCATGTCCGCTGCTTCAATAGCTACATCGGTACCGGCACCGATGGCGATACCCACGTCGGCACGAGCTAGGGCGGGGGCATCATTGATGCCATCGCCTACCATGGCGACGACGTGGCCTTTTTCCTGCAGCAGGCGTACATGCCGCTCCTTGTCCTGGGGCAGCACCTGAGCGATGGCTTCATCCAGACCAACCTGTTGCCGAATAGCTTCCGCTGTGGCGGCATTGTCGCCTGTGAGCATAATTACCTTGAGCCCCATGGAACGCATTTTGGCGATGGCTTCTCTACTGGTAGGCTTAACGGTATCGGCAACCGCGATGGTGCCCAGAAGGCGTGAGCCTTGGGCGAAGTAGAGCGGGGTTTTGCCAGTGCTCGCTAAAGCCTCATGCTGTATAGGCAGCTTCTGCGTGTCCACGCCCTGCTCCTCCATGAGGAGCAGATTCCCGGCAGCGTAGCGTTCCTTATTGAGTGTAGCTAAAAAGCCTCGCCCTGGCAGAGCCACATAGTCTGTAGCGACCAAGCCATTAGCTGCGAAGGCGTCAACAAGGTTGACGCTTGCCTGTGCAGCTGGAGAAGCACTGAGCTGTTGCGGTTCCGCTGCTTGCACCACTGCCTGCCCCAGAGGATGCTCTGAAAGGCTTTCCAGAGTAGCAGCTATGCTTAATAGCTCGGTAGCTTCAATACCTGAGGCAGGAAGAATATCTGTGACCACAGGCTTACCCTCTGTGACAGTGCCTGTCTTATCTAAGATCACTGTATCAACCTTGTGAGCTGTTTCTAAGGCTGTGGCCGATTTAATCAGGATACCCTGCTTAGCTCCACGACCAGTGCCCACCATAATGGCAGTAGGCGTGGCTAGACCTAAAGCACAGGGACAGGAAATGACTAGTACGGAAATAGCAATGGTCAGGGCAAAATGCAGGCTTTGGCCCAGCATTAACCAAATGCAGGCGGCAACTACCGCAATAGTGATAACCACGGGCACGAAAATACCGCTGATTTTATCGGCTAGCTTAGCAATGGGAGCTTTAGAGGAGGTTGCTTCCTCCACTAGAGCGATAATCTTAGCTAAGGTCGTATCGCTGCCAATGGCAGTGGCCTCCATTTTAAAATAGCCACTTTTATTGATGGTGCCGCCGGTGACCTTGTCCCCGGTTAGCTTGTCCACAGGAATGCTTTCGCCGGTAATAGCACTTTCATCTAATGCACCACTGCCTTCTAAAATCTGCCCGTCCACAGGTACAGTGGCTCCTGCTTTAACAATAAGCACATCACCAATGACGACATCCTCTAGGGGAATTTCGCCCTGTACACCGCGTCGCTCCACCAGAGCGGTTTTGGGTGTGAGCTGCATTAGGGCAGTTAGGGCATCGGAGGTATGACTTTTTGCTCTGGCCTCAAGAAATTTACCCAAGGTAATTAGAGCTAGAATCATGGCTGCCGATTCAAAATACAGGGCATCATAAAAGCCGCTGACTAGATCTAGCCTTTGATGGCCAAAGGCATAGGCTAGACCCAAGAGGCCGTACAGGCCGTAGACAAAGGCTGCACCACTGCCAATGGCAATCAGAGAATCCATGTTAGGAGCTCGATTCCATAAATTTCGCAGTCCATGGTAAAAATATTTATAGCCTGTAATCACCACCGGCAGGCAGCAAAATAGTTGTAATAAGGAGGCCAAGAGCAGGTTTTGCTGTTCCTGCACAATGCTTGGCAGGGGCCAGCCATACATGAGCCCCATATGCAAATAGAATAGAGGCGTGGTGAAGGCTAAGGAGAGAGCCAAACGCCATCGCATTTCCTTAAGCTCCAGGGCAGCAGTATTTGTTGGCTTAGCTGGGAGGGCAGCCTTAGCTGTAGCTTGGTGCACCGCTGCCCCAAAGCCCAGCTTCTCAATACGGGTAATGATAGCGTTAGCGTCTAGCTTGGCGTCATCGTAGGTTACCTGAGCCTTATTGGTCAAAAGATTAACGGCGATTGTCTCGACGCCCTCCATGCGGCCCACAACCTTTTCGATACGGCTGGAGCAGGCAGAGCAGCTCATGCCGGTGATATCTAAAAGCTCTTTACGCATAATTTTTTCCTTTCTGCTTTTTGACAACAAAGCGACCATTTGCTAATATTATAGCAAATGCTATCCTTGTTTCAAGAATGCACTTATTTGATATATACTACCCAAAAGGATACTATAAAAGGAGATCATTATGAATAAAGAGGAATTAAATGCTAATTGCCCGGTTTCGGCAACACTTCAGTTAATTGGTGGTAAATACAAGGCTTTGTTACTGTGGCATCTTTCCAGTGGTGTTTTGCGTTTCAATGAGCTACGCCGCTTGGTACCTGAGGCTACTCCCAAAATGTTAACACAACAATTACGTGAATTAGAAAAAGATAATCTTATTACCCGTACAGTATATCCAGTGGTGCCACCTAAAGTAGAATATTCATTAACAGCTAGAGGTAGAAGTTTATTCCCTATATTACAGGCCATGTATGTCTGGGGCAGCGAGCTAATGAAGGAAAAGGGGCAGTGTCCCCATTGCTCCATGGTTTTTGAGGAAAAATGAAACCCGCTGCTTGAAGGCAGCGGGTAAAATTTCAAGAATATACTTATTTCTCAGGAGCCTTGATTACATCACAGCCCATGTAGGGACGCAATACCTTAGGAACTACTACGCTGCCATCGGCTTGTTGGTAGTTTTCCAAAATAGCAGCCACAGTGCGGCCAACAGCTACGCCACTGCCGTTAAGGGTGTGCACAAATTCCGGCTTGGATTTAGCATCACGACGGAAACGAATGTTAGCACGACGAGCCTGGAAGTCCAAGAAGTTGGAGCAGGAGGAAATCTCGCGGTAGCAGTTTGCAGCCGGCAGCCAAACCTCTAAGTCATAGGTAGTTGCAGAGCTGAAGCCCAAATCACCACTGCACAGACGAACTACATGGTAGGGCAGCTCCAGAGCTTGCAGCACTTCCTCAGCATCGTTGGTCAGCTTATCCAGCTCAGCCCAGGATTCCTCAGGCTTAGTGAATTTAACCAATTCAACCTTGTTGAATTGATGCATACGAATCAAGCCGCGAGTATCGCGACCGGCAGCACCTGCCTCAGCACGGAAGCAAGCGCTGTAAGCAGTGTATTTCAAGGGCAGTTGGTCGCCAGTCAGAATATCATCACGATGGTAGTTGGTAACAGGAACCTCAGCGGTAGGAATCAAATACATATCGCCGTTTTCCAGCTTGTACATATCCTCAGCGAATTTCGGCAATTGGCCGGTACCCTGCATGGAAGCGCCATTAACGATGAAGGGCGGGAAGAACTCAGTATAGCCATGCTTTTGGGTGTGCATATCCAAGAAGAAATTGATTACAGCACGCTCTAAGCGGGAGCCAATGCCCTTATAGAATACATAGCGAGCGCCAGAAACCTTTACGCCACGCTCAAAATCCAGAATGCCTAAGCTTTCGCCCAGATCCCAGTGCGCCTTAGGCTCAAAATCAAATTTGGTGGGTTCGCCCCAAGTGCGAACAACCGGGTTGCAGGTGTCATCCTTACCAATGGGCACATCCTCTGCCGGCATATTAGGAATGGTCAGAAGAATAGCCTTCAGGCGGTCTTCGATTTCCTTCAGCTCCTTGTCGTCCTCAGCAATTTTATCGCCTAAAGCACGGACAGCAGCCATCTTTTCGGTAGCATCTTGACCGGCCTTTTTCAGCTTGCCAATCTCTTGAGAAGCAGTATTGCGCTCCTTTTTCAGAGCTTCAACCTGTTGGGTCAATTCACGACGCTTTTTATCCAGCTCCAAGAATTCAGTCAAATCAAGATTGCCATTACGATTGGCAACTGCTTGCATTACCTTGTCCGGATTCTCGCGGACAAATTTCATATCTAACATAAAAATTCCTCCAAACCAAAAATATCATAAACTATATTTTAGCACAAAATATGGCATTATTAAAGCATTTATCCTGCTTTCTTCACAGGTTTATAGCATTTAGATCAGTCAAAAACATAGAAATGAGAGCTTACTCCTTCATCGCGACGGCTCAAATAACGAATAGCACTGAGAGCAGCCTTTTGGCCTTGGCCCGCTGCACGCTGTGCTTGCCAAGGCTGACCTGTGCAGTCACCACCGGCGAAGACACCCTCAATATTTGTCTCTGCTTGGTCATCCACATAAATACTTCGGCCACGAATTTGCAGACCCGGCAGGAAGCTGTTCAAGGGATCACTGGCGCGGAACACAAAGGTGGCTTGTACATTATAGAATTCATCGCCCGCACGAATACCTGTAACCTTGTCGGTGCCTGTGATTTCTGTAGGCGTATCCAAAATAACCGTAATGTTTTTCTTTTTTGGAGGTACAAAGCCCTGATAGCGTGGGAAGAAGAAAACCTGCTCGCATTGATCAGCCAGATACTCAATTTCTTCAATAGCATCAGGCACGGTTGCGATAGCAGCCACTCTTTTGCCCTTGTATTTAGGAGCATCCACAAAAGCGCAGTAGCTGACGCCACGGCCCAAAAATTCCTTTTCACCGGGGAAAAGGGTGGAGCGGGAAATGCCTGTTGCTAGAACGACAGCATCCGCTGAATATTCTCCGTGGGGAGTACCAAAAACGAAGCCCTCGCCTACCTCACGCAGGGAAATGATTTTTGCTTCGACTACCTCCACGTCAGTTTGGCGCAGATGCTTTACGAAAATATCCATCAGCTCGTTGCCGGAGATATCAGGAATGCCCATATAATCAGCAACCTTGGCCACACTGCGCAAACGAGGGCTGAAGCCGTGGGCTTCAAACAAAACTACCTTACGCCCCTTGCTGGCTGCGGTAATGGCCGCAGAAATGCCTGCAGGACCGCCGCCGATAATACCAATATCGTATTGCATAATCTATCCTCCATTAACATGAATTTTAGAGACACTATATCATTTTTATTTTATGCTTTTTGCGGCCCGTAGTCAAACGCTTTCTGAGCTTCTAAAAATTTTTTACTTTTTTTGCAAAAAACACTTGCTTTTTTCTTTTAGATGTAGTATTATAATCAAGTAACGTGACCATGGTCCATTAGCTCAGCTGGTAGAGCACCTGACTCTTAATCAGGGTGTCGTAGGTTCGAACCCTACATGGATCACCACACTTTGGCCGGTTGGTCAAGCG
>SFRS01000056.1 GCA_004562175.1 bacterium
GCCAAGGGCATTTGGTTCAGCGTGGTTTTGAAGCCACCCTTCCTGCCCCAAGAGGCTTCTAAATGCACGCTGTTGGCAGCAGTGGCAGTGGTGAAAGCCATTAACAAAATCCCTGGGGTTAAGGCAGCCATCAAATGGCCCAATGATATTCTGCTTTTAGGTCGCAAGCTGGTGGGTATTCTCACCGAAATGAATGCAGAATTTGGACACATCAATTATGTAGTCATCGGCACGGGCATCAATACTAATGCAACCCCGGACGATTATCCTGATGAGGTGAAGAGCTTGGCTGTTTCTATTTGCGATGCTGCCACAGAGCCCTTCACTAGAGTGCAGCTTTTGTGCGATATCCTGAAAAACATGGAGGATTTGTACGAGACAGCTGTGCAAGAAGGCTTTGCTCCTGTGCTGAAGGAGTGGCGTGAGTACTCCTGCACCTTGGGTCAGGAGGTTAAGGTTATCGCTCCCGATATGACCTATTTTGGCAAGGCCGTGGATATTGATGATGAGGGCCTTTTGATTGTGCGCAAGGAGGATGGAGCCTTGGAAAAGGTCGTGGCCGGAGATGTTTCTATTCGTCCTGCCGCTGCCAAGAATGGGGCCTACGCATAAGTAAGAAAATCTTGTAATACTTCTTGCATTCTGCTGACTTTGTGGTAAAATAATAAAGGCTTTGAGGCCGCACATTAAGGCGGAAACCACACTTCCGAGGAGGATTTAAGATGTTACTAGTAATTGATGTAGGTAATACCAATGTTGTTGCCGGTGTTTTTGACGATAAGGAGTTAAAGGTTCATTGGCGTTTTTCCACTGACCGTTCTAAAACTGCAGATGAATTTGGTATTATGCTGCGTAGCATGTTCGATTATAGCGACGTGGAAATGAGCAGAATTGATTCCATCATTATTTCCAGCGTAGTACCCCCGGTGCTGATTCCGCTGTGCCATATGTGCGAGCGCTATTTTGGCATTAAGCCCATGGTTGTGGGACCTGGCATTAAAAATGGCATCTTCATTCGCTATGATAATCCCAAGGAGGTTGGCGCTGACCGCATTGTTAATGCAGTGGCTGCTTTGCATAAATACGCTCATTTAAATCGTCCTATGATTATTCTGGACTTCGGTACTGCGAATACCTTCTGCGCATTGCTGCCCACGGGCGAGTATCTGGGCGGTGCCATTGCCCCCGGCATTGGCATTTCTACCGAGGCTTTATTCCAACGCGCTGCTAAGCTGCCCCGTATCGAGCTGGTGAAGCCGAAGACTGTTATTTGCCGCAACACTGTTAGCTCCATGCAGGCCGGTGCTATTTATGGCTTTGTAGGCCAGATGGAGGGCATTGTTAATCATATGAAGAAGGAGCTGGGCGGGGACGCATTTGTTATTGCTACCGGCGGCTTTGCTAATACCATGGCATCTGAATCCGATTGCATTGATGTCATCGAGCCCTTCTTGACCTTGGATGGATTGCGCATTCTTTACGAAAAGAACGCAAAGTAAAATCGTCTGAACGATTTTGATAAATTTTATTGATTTACTTGAGCCCGCTTTTACTAGCGGGCTTTTTGAATATAGGTGAACACATGCAAATAGGAAAGATAAAACTTGATGCACCCTTGGTGTTGGCACCCATGGCGGGGATTACGGATTTGCCCTTTCGGGTGATTTGTCGCCGTTTGGGATGTGGTATGACTGTTTCCGAAATGGTCAGTGCTAAGGGGCTGCTATATAAAAATGTGAAAACTACAGAAATGCTGCGCATTGATTCTGGTGAGCGTCCTACAGCTATTCAGCTGTTCGGCAGCGTGCCTCAGGAGTTGGCAGAGGCTGCCAAGCTGGTGGAGGCTAGTGGCGCTGACATCATCGACTTTAATATGGGCTGCCCCGTGCCGAAAATTGTCAATAATGGGGAGGGCTCAGCGCTGATGAAGAATCCCCAGCTGGCCTATGAGGTTTTGGCAGCAATGGTGGATGCGGTGCAGATTCCGGTGACGGTGAAGTTTCGCGCGGGCTGGGACGACGAGCACCGCAACGCGGTGGAGATTGCCTTGGCGGCGGAGCGTGCCGGAGTGGCGGCGGTAGCCGTCCATGGGCGCACCCGGCAGCAGTTCTACGAGGGCAAGGCTGATTGGAATATCATTCGTGACGTGAAGCAAGCGGTTAAGGTGCCCGTTTTTGGTAACGGCGATATTTTTACTGTGGCCGATGGTTTACGCATGCTAAAGGAAACCGGCGTAGACGGCTTGATGATTGGTCGTGGCGCTGATGGAAATCCCTGGATATTTCAGCAGCTAAAGGCTGTTTTGGCAGGTGAGGCTTGTCCGGATGCACCTAGCATTGACGAGCGCTTGGACTTGGCAGCCGAGCATTTGGATATGCTTATTGAGCATAAGGGAGAACGGGTTTCCGTCAAGGAAATGCGTCGCCATATATCTGCCTATTTAAAGGGGCTGCCCCATGCGGCAGAGTTTCGGGGGCGCTTTCACAAGGTGGATACCAAGGAGCAATTCTATCAGCTGCTGGAAGAGTACCGCCAATGTGCCCAGAATTATTATGAGCAAGAAAAACATTTTACAGCTACCATTGTGGAAAAACGCTAAGTATGTTACAATGATATTTTGTTAAAGATACATACAGGGAGTTTGCATTATGGGAGAAAGTAAGCAAGCCAAGCATATAATTAGCATTAGTCTTGGTTCCTCTAAGCGGGACGCTAGTGCTGTTTTAGAGCTTGCCGGACAAAAAGTGCATATTGAACGCCGGGGCACTGATGGCGATTTTCACAAGGCACGACAGCTTATAGAGCAGTGGGACGGCAAGGTTGATGCTATGGGACTTGGTGGCACGGACCTTTATGTTTATGCCGGCAAGGAGCGCTATACCTTCCGTGAGTCAGCTCGCCTGATTGCCAATGTGCATCACACCCCTGTGTTGGATGGCAGTGGCTTGAAGAACTCTTTAGAGCGTAAGGTTATCCACGAGCTGGCCGAAGGCCATGAGATTCCTATCAAGGGAAGCAAGGTACTGCTTGTATGTGCGGTGGACCGCTTTGGCATGGCCGAGGCATTACTGGATGCAGGAGCACAGGTGACCTTTGGCGATTTGATCTTTGGCTTGAATATCAATAAACCGCTCTATTCCCTCAAGGCTTTGGCCTGGTGGGCCAAGCTTTTGGCGCCTGTGGTGACCAAGCTGCCCGTCAGCTGGTTTTACCCCATGGGACAGGAGCAGGAAAAAAGAGTATTGCGCTATCCGGAATATTTCCGTGAAAGCGATATTATAGCAGGCGATTTTCATTACATCAAAAAGTTTATGCCGGACAGCCTGCCCGGGAAAATAATCATTACCAATACAGTGACAGCGGCTGACAGGGAAATGCTCCGCAAGGCCGGTGTAAAAATTTTAGTTACAACTACCCCCTGCATCAAGGGGCGTAGCTTTGGTACCAATGTTATGGAAGCCTTGTTGGTGGCCTTACATGATGGGAAGGGCCCGCTATCTGCTGCAGAGTATTTAAGGCTCATTGAGCATTATCATATTAAATCTTCTGTGGAGTACCTTGGTACGAAGGAGTAGTATTAATCATGGAAAAGTTTGCTTTTATTTTTCATCCTCTAACCTTGGAGGACATGGAGCATTTGTCCCCCGTTATGAAGTATATTCCCGACCCTATCATTGAAGCCTGCCTGAAAATGAAGAAGCCATTTAAGGTTTCCCATATCACAGGCATCAAGAGCCCTTACGCCGAGGCAGAGGGCTGGTTTGTGGGCTGCCCTTTGACGGCCAAGCAGATGATGACGCTGCCGGAGGAGTTTGTCATGGACCGCATTATTGAGTCCGGCAAGGTGGCCCAAGAGCTGGGAGCAAAGATTGTTGGCTTGGGTGCCTTTACCTCCATTGTTGGTGATGCGGGCATCACGGTGGCTAAAAATCTAGACATTGCTGTGACCAGTGGTAACAGCTATACCGTGGCAACAGCTATTCAGGGCACCAAGGAAGCAGCTCGCATGATGGGCAAGGATTTGAAGGAATGCCGTGCTGTGGTTGTTGGTGCCACCGGCTCCATTGGCGCTGCTTCTGTAAGACTTTTGTCACGAGAGGTTAAGCACATTACTCTGGTGGCAAGGCATATGGGACCCTTGGAAGAGCTGGCTCAGGAGCTCATTGAGCAAAACCATTGTGAAGTAGCTGTGAGCCAAGACATTCATGCTTCCTTAAAAGAGGCAGATATTGTTATTACAGTAACCAGTGCTTTGGACTTTTTGATTGAGCCAGAGGATTTGAAGCCCGGTTGTGTGGTTTGCGATGTGGCGCGTCCCCGTAATGTATCGCGAGAGGTTTCCTTGAAGCGTAACGATGTTCTTGTTATTGAGGGTGGCATCATCCATGTTCCGGGCGATGTGGATTTTCATTTCAATTTTGGCTTCCCGCCCCGTACCTCCTACGCTTGCATGAGCGAAACCATGATTTTGGCATTGGATGGTCGCTATGAGAATTTCTCCTTGGGACGCAATTTGGATATCAATAAAATTAATTTAATTTCCCAGCTGGCAGATAAGCACCATTTCCGCATGTCCGGCTTCCGCAATTTTGAACGGGCTGTTTCCAGCGAGCACATTGAAGAGGTACGCCACAATGCGCAAATGGCTTTGGCTATCCATGGGTTTTGATATTGACAAGTAAATCTGGCTCAGCTTATAATGGTTGCACAGGTTAAATATATTCAAGAAATTTATGATAAAGGAGCAGGAAAATGGCTACAAAAGAAACTCAAATTACAGCCGAAGGTCTTAGAAAATTAGAAGAAGAATTAGCCCAACGTAAGGGCCCCATTCGTGAAGAAATTGTTGAGCGTTTGAAGGAAGCAAGAGCGCAGGGTGACTTGAGCGAAAACTCCGAGTACGATCAGGCAAAAGAGGACCAAGGCAAAAACGAAAGCCGTATTGTTGAGTTGGAGCTGATGATTAAAACTGCGGTTATCATCGACACCACCACCTCTGGCAAGGAAGGCATTGTTTCCTTGGGCTGCACCGTAATTTTGAAGGATGTTGAAACCGGTGAGGAGGAAACCTATACTGTTGTAGGTACCACTGAGGCCGATCCCTTTAATAACAAAATTTCCAATGAATCCCCTGTGGGTACTGCTATTTTGGGCAAAAAGGTTCATGATGTTGTTGTAGCTAATACTCCTGCAGGTGAGCTGTCTTACGAAATTCTCGAAGTAAAATAAGAAGGAGCTTAAAGCATGGCAGAAAACAAGCAACAAGTTGAAGAAAAGGCGCTCACTGAGGTAGAAATCAACGAGCAAATGCAAAACCGCATTGATAAAATGCATAAAATTGAAGAGCATGGCTGGCGTCCCTTTGGCCGCAGATTTGAGTGGACTCATCGTAGCGGTGATGTAAAGGACCAGTTCGAGACTCTTGCTGAAACCGAAGCAGAGGTAAAGATGGCTGGCCGCGTGATGGCTATTCGCGGTCATGGTAAAACCTGCTTTATGGATATGCAGGATAAGACCGGCCGCATGCAGCTGTATGTACGCAAGGACGTGCTGGGCGAAGAAGATTATTCCTTGGTGAAGATGATGGATATTGGTGATACCATTGGTGTAACTGGTATTCCCTTCCGTACCCATATGGGTGAGATTTCCATTAAGGTTATCAAGATGGAAATGCTGTCCAAATCCCTGCTGCCGGTGGTGCTGCTGCTCGTCCCTTCATCAGCTATCATAATGCTCTGGATATGCAGGTTTATATGCGTATTGCTCCTGAGCTGTATCTGAAGCGACTGATTGTCGGCGGTATGGACCGCGTTTATGAATTGGGCCGCGTTTTCCGCAACGAGGGTATCGATAATAGACATAACCCGGAATTTACCAGCGTCGAGATTTATCAAGCCTTTGCTGATTATCGTGACATGATGGACTTGACCGAGGAAGTGGTGGTTAAGACCGCCATGAAGGTTTTGGGCACCACCAAAATCACCTATGAAGGCGTAGAAATCGAGCTGGCTTCTCCCTGGAAGCGCATGAGCATGATTGACGTTGTGAAGGAATATTCCGGCAAGGACTTCACCAATGTAACCGATTTGGAGGAAGCTCGCGCTATGGCTAAGGAGCTGAATGTTCCCGTTGAGCCTTCCTTTGGCATTGGCAAAATCATTAATGCTTGCTTCGAGGAATATGTCGAGGATAAGCTGATTCAGCCGACCTTTATTACTGGCCATCCTAAAGAAATTTCCCCCTTGGCTAAGAGCAATCCCGATAATCCGGAAATCACCGACCGTTTCGAGGCCTATATTTATGGCCGCGAAATCTGCAACGGCTTTACCAGGTAGAAGAGCGCGCTAATGGCGATGAGGAAGCTAATATGATGGACGAGGATTTCGTCAATGCTTTGGAATATGGTCTGCCTCCCACAGGCGGTCTGGGCATTGGTATTGACCGTCTGGTTATGTTCTTGACCGACAGCTCCACCATTCGCGATGTGCTGTTCTTCCCGACCATGAAGCCCTTGAAGGGTGAAGCTCGTCCTGTAGAGCTTCCTGAGCAAATCAGAGCCGAGGTGGCTCCAGCTGCTGTAGAGGAAGCTAAGGAAGAGGTTATTGACTTCTCTAAGGTAGAGATTGAGCCTTTGTTTGCTGATTTTGTGGATTTTGAAACCTTTAGCAAG
>SFRS01000057.1 GCA_004562175.1 bacterium
TATGTAGCGCCGTATACGCGACCCGTACGTACGGTGCAATGAGAGGCGGTTGGAACTAACGTTCCGCCGTCTACTCTATTTTTCTGTAAATTCCAGGCAAAATTTATCCGTATGTTTAAAATATTGTTTTGCATTCTGTGACATCTATGGTACAATATAGGCTGTATAATTATTTTCATGGAGGTGAACCTGCCAGCTTCGGCTAAGGACGGAGCTGCAGATTTGTTTGGACTATCTTATAATACTGTTCAATGTCATAGTTGTTTTATTTTTAGTAGCCTTGAATGGCTTTTTCGTAGCCTCGGAGTTTTCCATTGTCAAGGTGCGTCCTTCCCGGCTTGATGCATTGCTGAAGGAGGGCAATCGCCGGGCAGTTTATGCCAAAAAGGTTACGGAGCATTTGGATGCTTTTTTGTCCGTAACCCAGCTAGGTATTACCATTGCTTCCTTGGGCTTGGGCTGGATTGGTGAGCCTACGGTGGCCAAGATTTTGCATCCGGTGTTCGCGCTCATTAATTTGCCGGCTAATTTGGAGCACACCATCGCCTTTGTTTTGGGCTTTAGTGTAATTACCGCTTTGCACATTGTTTTGGGCGAGCTGGTGCCCAAGTCCCTGTCCATCCAAAAGACCGAGCAAATTGTGCTCTTTGTGGCTTGGCCCTTGCTCATGTTCGACAAGCTCATGTATCCGGCGGTATGGTTCTTGAATCATGTAGCCAATTGGATTTTGCGTCGCATGGGTGTGGAGGCTGCCAGCGAAGCCGAGGAGGCTCACAACGAGGACGAAATTCGCATCCTCATGGAAGAAAGCCACAAGCATGGTTATATTGACAAGACTGAGCTGACCTATTTGGATAATGTGTTCGACTTCTCCGACAGGCGCGCCAGCGACATCATGGTGCCGCGCACGGATATGATTTGCCTCTATTTGGAGGACCCCATTGAGGAGAATATCAAAACTGCCTTGGATGAGCGCATGACCCGTTATCCGATTTGCCAGGAGGACAAGGACCATATTATTGGTTTTTTGCATATTAAGGATTTGCTGCGTGATTTGAATGCAGGGCAAAAGCCGGATTTGCGTAGCTTGGCAAGGGATGTGCTGCTTGTGCCTGAATCCTTGCCCATCAGTAAGCTTCTGAAAATGCTGCAGAAGCATCGCAGCCAGCTGGCCGTGCTTATTGATGAGTATGGTGGTACTGCCGGCATGGTTACAGTTGAGGATATTTTGGAAGAAATTGTGGGCGAAATTCAGGATGAGTTCGATGAGGAGCGCCCTGAGGTTGAAGATAAGGGCAATAAGACCTATTCCGTGGACGGCAAAATGCTGCTGGACGACGTGAATGATGTCTTCGAGTTGGAGCTAGACACGGAAAACTGCGATACCATTGGTGGTTGGATTTATGCCCAAATCGACTATCCGCCCAAGGTAGGACAGAAGGTGAAGACCCCGGAGGCCGAGTTCACCATCGAAGAAATTGCCAAAATGCGTATTACCCGCGTGAAGATTCAGCTGATTCACGAGCCAGAAAATATTCATGAGGAAATAAAAGAAGATTATATGGATACCTTAGAGTAAACAAAGACCTGCTCCCGAAAGGGAACAGGTCTTTTTGATAGAGCGCTATTTACATGTCATGGAAGTTCATGCCGATGTTGCTGTGACGCAGGAAGTTCAGGGTTACCTCAGGGAAGGAAGCATAGCTCAATACATCCTCGATGGGAGCATTGGGGAAGCCTTCCTCAGCAAGCTTGTCCTTGAGCTTCTTGAGCTGGGGAGCGATGTCATCAGCAGGACGATGGTCGATTTGAGGCGCATTGCCAATGGCCAGCTTGCGTACTTCAGGGTCAATCGGTCCCGGAGTGCGGCCATACTTGCCCAAAATCAAATCCTTTACTTCGCGAGGAATCATCTTGTAACGACCTAAGGCCACATTCAGCACAGCCATGGAGCCAACGATTTGGCTAGTGGGGGTTACCAGCGGCGGATAGCCTAACTCAGCACGCACGCGAGGCATTTCCTCTAAAAGCTGCGGGTATTTATCGGCAACACCCATTTCCTTCATTTGGTTGAGCAGATTGGAGAGCATACCGCCGGGAATCTGGAAGGTCAAAACCTTGGGGTCAATGGGAATGTTGGGGTTCAAATTGAAGTCATCAGTGAGACTCTTGCGCACAGTCTTAAAGTAGTCAGCCAAATCATTCAGGACAGGCAGCTGGATACCCGTGTCATAGGGAGTTCCCTGCAGGGTTGCTACCATGGATTCAGTACAGGGCTGGCTGGTGGAGGTAGCGAAGGGAGACAGAGCTGTATCAATGATGTCTGCACCTGCTTCGACCGCCTTCAGTAGGGTCATGTCGCCCATACCGCTGGTGAAGTGGGTGTGCAAATCAACGGGCAGACCAACCTCAGTTTTCAGGCTACGGACTAAGCTTTCAGCTGCGTAGGGACGCAAAAGACCGGCCATGTCCTTGATGCAGATGGAGTCTGCACCCATTTGGGCCAATTCCTTACCCAATTCAACAAAGTTACTATCCTTATGGTAGGGGCTGATGGTATAAACGATACAGCCTTGAACGTGAGCACCAGCTTCCTTGGCAGCGCGCATAGCGCATTCCAGGTTGCGAGTATCGTTCAATGCATCAAAAATACGGATGATGGAAACACCGTTAGCAACGGAGCGTTTAACAAATTCACGCACTACATCGTCAGCATAATGATTATAGCCTAAAATATTTTGGCCACGTAACAGCATTTGAATAGGTGTTTTAGGGAGATGCTTTTTCAGAGTACGCAAACGTTGCCAAGGGTCTTCGTTTAAGAAGCGCAGGCAAGCGTCAAAGGTAGCGCCACCCCAAGCTTCTACTGCATAATAACCAACGTTGTCAATTTTTTCCAGTACAGGCAGCATATCCTTGATGCGCATTCTTGTGGCAGCCAAAGATTGGTGACCATCACGAAGTACAGTTTCCATTATTTTTACGGGCTTTTTATCCATGGTTGTCCTCCTTTATGTGTATTACAGTAGTTTAAATTTTGCTATTCCTATTATACCACATTTTTCTGCATACTGTATACAATAAGAACGAGAAAAACAATAGAAAAAACCGCAGTCCTTTTAAGAACTGCGGTGAATAGCCATTAATTCTTTGTCGGTTGTGTGCTAACTGTGGGCTTGCCCATGATTTCACTAATGCGAGCTTTCATGCTCTTCTTTTGACTACTGGGCTTGTTGCTAACGCTAGGAGCCTTATTAGAAGGTGTTTTTTCCGTAGCTTTGGCATCCTTGGTGCCCTCAGCTTTTGCATCCTTGGCATCTTTGTCCTTATCCTTGTCTTCCTCATCCTGTTTAATTTCAGGCTCAGCAGGAACCGTTACACCAGGATTACTGAAGCCAGTGCGGGGAGTAGAGGCCAGAGCATTCACCATGAACTCATGCCAAATGGACAGGGGAGCGCCGCTGCCGTACATGCGCTGCATGGGTTTGTTATTGTCGTCACCAACCCAAACGGCAGTACTCAAATCAGGTGTATAGCCCACAAACCAAGCGTCGATATAAGTATCAGTGGTACCGGTTTTGCCGGCTGCGGGGCGACCGATGCCCATGCCACCAGCAGTGCCGCTTACTAAAACGTCCTCCAGCATGTTGGTGGTCATATAAGCAGAGGCTGCATCAATAACACGTTTGGTTTGGGATTTTGCTTGATAGAGAACCTTACCTTCACGATCCACGATTTTCAGGAGAGCAATGGGCTTGCTGTAAAGACCATTGGTGGCAAGTACGCCGTAAGCGCTAGCCATCTCCAAGGGGTTTACACCTTTGCTCAAACCACCGAGGGCCATAGCCAGGTTCACGTCACTATAAGCACCGGAATCAACAAGGGTGGAAATACCCATTTTTTCGGCATTAGCCACGATCTTATCAACACCGACTTCGCGAGCCAGCTTAATGGTGGGTACGTTGAAGGAACGCTTCAAAGCGGTACGCAGGCTGACCTTACCGTGCCATTGCATATCGGAGTTTTGGGGCTTCCAACCCTTAGCGAACTCTTCCTCTTTATCCTCGATAATGCTAGCAGGAGTAAAGCCGTTTTGCATAGCGGTGAGGTACACAAAAGGCTTGAAGGCAGAGCCGGGTTGGCGCACTGCCAAGGTAGCACGATTGAACTTGTCTTGGCCACGCCCGCCAATCATGGCTTTCACATAACCGGTCTTCGGGTCAACAGCCGCTAAAGCCATTTGGGGCTGGGTCAGCTTTTTGCCGTCGGTATAATAGGAAGGCAAGTGACGCATGGCATTTTCGGCTGCTTTTTGCATATCCATGTCCAAGGTGGTATAGATTTTTAAACCTCCCTTGTAAAGAGCATCCGCACCAACTTCTTCGATAACCTTTTGGCTAATCATATCAAAGAAATAGCCGCGAGGATCATTTTTAGCTTTGTGGGAGGTGCTATAAACCATTTTCTTGGCCTTGGCTTGGGCTGCTTGGTCAGCAGTTATGAAGCCATATTTGACCATTTGGTCAATAACAAGCTCCTGACGTTTCTTGCTTTCCTGAGGATTCTCAAAGGGGTTATAATAGTTGGGGCTTTTAGGAATAGCGGCTAGGGTTGCAGCTTCGGCAATGTCCAGATTTTGGACATGCTTGTCAAAATAGTACATGGAGGCGCTTTCGATACCATAGGCGCCTTGACCGAAATAGATGCGATTCAAGTACATGGACAGGATTTCATCCTTAGTATACTTGTGCTCTAATTCCTTGGCGATGAATGCTTCCCTAATTTTTCTCGTAAGAGAACGCTCTTGGGTCAAGAAAGCATTTTTGGCAAGTTGCTGCGTGATGGTGCTGCCGCCCTGGACCTCGCGACCGCTCAAGGTGGAAACCAAGGCGCGGGCAGTGCCACGATAATCAATACCACTGTGCTCATAAAAACGGTTGTCTTCAATAGCGATGAAGGCCTTTTGCACATGCTTGGGGATTTTGTCGATATTGACGGGAATGCGACGCTCCTCAGACAGAGTGGTATAAATGACGTTTCCATTGATGTCATAGAATTGGGAAGCGGCATCAGGTATTAAGGTTTCGTCCATATTGGGAGGGGCAAACAGGCTGGAGAAGCCATACAGCACGGAAGCTCCCATAATCATCAGGCAAATAACACAGATGACTAAAAATTTAAGTGCCTTTAACATTTTCTACCTCTTCGTTTGTTATATTGGCTGTGACTATCTTATATAATAGACAGCACTACTATTATAACATCATTGGCAGGTTTTGTCATATTATTTGGAGGCGATTTGTGTGAAAAGAGGAGAGAAGTAGAAGCTGAAAAGAGCGGTACGAAAAAGCGCTAAAAAAACGCAAAAAACTTGTAAAAAGGTGTTGACACGTAAAGTGCGTTGTGGTATTATATACAAGTCGACGCGATACGGCACTGAAGTGCCAAGGTCGCTAGACGAAATCGACGAAGAGAAATTGCTCAGATTCGAGCAAACTCAAGATTTGCGAACGAGATAATACTTTAGTATATCGAGTGAACAAATCGCAGAGTTTGTGAAGAAGATGACAATTTATCGATGTCGAACATGAACCTTGAAAACTGAACAATTAACCTATTAAAAAGCGAATGTGCGGGTCGAGCGCTTTCAAAGCGCGAGACCAAGTCAAATTAATTTCTTTTAATAATCCTGGCTCAGGACGAACGCTGGCGGCATGCCTAACACATGCAAGTCGAACGGAGAGTTTCTAACACTGAGGATCTTCAGTGTGACGCCAAGCGGTGAAAGCGGAGCTTTCACTACGCTCTTTATAGTATGACAACACATACAGGCGGGAAACACGGAAAGGTTTTCAGTGTTGGAAACTCTTAGTGGCGAACGGGTGAGTAACGCGTAGGCAACCTGCCCTTTAGTTGGGGACAACATCCCGAAAGGGGTGCTAATACCGAATGTGATCACTTTTCCGCATGGAATTGTGATGAAAGATGGCCTCTATTTATAAGCTATCGCTAAAGGATGGGCCTGCGTCTGATTAGCTAGTTGGTGGGGTAACGGCT
>SFRS01000058.1 GCA_004562175.1 bacterium
TCCTCCACCAAAAGACGCATGCGATTGCGCTCCTGCACATGCTTAGCAATCTTTTGGATTTTATCCTCCTCAATTCTATATTCAGGCTCTACAGCCGCATTTGCCTTTTGAATAGCAATAACTATCTTGCTGCCATCGAAGTCCACCGTGGTGCCATCGCGCTTAATGACCTTCATGTTCCTCCATCCTTTCTCCTAAAAATTCATCTATTAGCTTCAGAATAAACAGTGAAAATGGCCGCGACAGAAAAACTCTCAGATGTCTGCGGCCTGCTTGCGCCTTGACCAACGTCAGGCACAGCTTTGTTACGAATTTATTTTACCACAATATGTCGTAGGCGTCAACGAAAACTAAAACAAGATGTAGGATTTTTCTTGCATAGACGTTTTCTCCGCTCCATGTTGCACTTCTAGCAAAATCCCTCTGTACTAAGCAATGCCTTTACACTGGCGTCCCGCCTCAGAGAATGTTCAGCACCGTGACTCCCAAAAAATTATACAAAATGCCGATATTTTCGCCTGTCCCCTTTGTATATCACTACAAAAAATGGTACAATAGATAGCGTCACATTGTTTTGAATTAGGAGTGTTGCTTGTATGGATAATTCCTCTGCCAATAAAAACAGCCTCAGCGGCATGCTGATGCTCACCCTCTGCGCCTTTATTTGGGGCACAGCCTTCATTGCCCAAAGTGTGGGAGGCGAGTACGCTGAGCCTCTGACATTCAACTGTGCTCGCAGCTTTTTGGCAACTATCTTTTTGTTTCTTTGCTGCTTATTGTTCGACAAGCTAGCAGGCAAGCCCTTCTATGTTTTAGGTACCGATGAACCATTGCGCCGGGACCGCACCATTAAGGGCGGCATCATCTGCGGCATTGCCCTCACTTTGGCCAGCTTCATGCAGCAGCTGGGCATTATGTACACCACTGTGGGCAAAAGCGGCTTCATCACCGCCCTTTATATTGTGCTGGTGCCCTTTTTAAGCTATGCCATCTATCGCACCCGTATCACCCTTGTCCAGTGCATCAGCGTGGGCATTGCTGCCGTAGGCATGTACTTCATCTGCATCAACGAAGGCTTTTCCATAAATAAAGGTGACTTTTACACCCTAGTGTGCGCCTTCTGCTTTGCGGCACAAATTATCGCCGTGGACAAGGTCATTGCTAATTTAGACGGCGTACGCCTCTCTCTGGTACAATTTGCTACCTGCACCGTGCTCAATGGTGTGCTGATGCTGATTTTTGAAAGCCCTTCCTTGAGCAACGTGCTGCTGGGCTGGCTGCCCATTGCCTACGCCGGCATCATGTCCAGCGGCGTGGCCTATACCCTGCAAATCGTGGGACAAAAGCACTGCAATCCGGTGCTGGCCTGCATGATCATGAGCTTGGAGTCTGCCTTTGCACTGCTGAGCGGGTGGCTCCTTCTAGGACAAGCCATGAGTAGCCGCGAAATTTTTGGCTGCGTACTGGTCTTTGCCGCCATCATGCTGGCTCAAATTCCGGCTAACCTGTTACCCTGGAACAAAAAACAACCTGCTTAAGCTCCGCATCCTAGCCAGCGCAAAATAGGAGCCAAGCTCACTAAAAAAGCCAAAAGCCGCTCAGCTGCGTATCTTTGCATACACAGCTCAGCGGCTTTTCTGTACTCTTTGAGCTTTACAGGTCGGAGATTTTACTCCTTTACCTTTTTCAGCAGTGCAAACAGCTTTACAACGTCCTCAATATCCACGTCGCTGCCGGACTGCTTCTTCATTTCGCCATCAATATCCACGAACAAGTCTGCCATGGGAACCTCCAGCACATCATGCAGCTTCAGCAAGTTGCTCAAGGTGATGTTGCTGCGTCCACCCTCGATGTTGCTCAAATGTGCCTGGCTAATGCCCATCATTCTAGCAACCTCGTTCTGGCCCAATCCCTTCTGGATACGTAACAGCTTCAGTCTGTTTCCCACAAGGCGAATTCTCTCGTTCATCTTTCGAACACTCCTCTTAATCATAATATATTTGCTTACGATTGATCAGCACGTGTACAACAGCACAACTTCATATTTTAGTGAATAATAGTAAGCAATAGCTATCTTGAGTGAATTATAGCACAAAGCTCCAAAATATACAAGTAAAAAAACGCGAAATTTCACTTAATCAAGTTTTTATGTTTAACCAATTTGTTAAATATTCTACAGCATAATCGCCCATTGATGTATAAGTCGAGGCTTTAGGATGCACTCCATCCAAATAAGCCACACTCCGTGTTTTATTATTCTCACCTATAGCAGGCTGTAGGTCCAGCAGCAGGGCCTTGCCTGCGCAAAGCTGCTCCACTGCCTGGCGCAAATTCAACAAATGCCGATTCAAGGCTTCCTCAGAGCTGAGCAGTGGCAACACGATGCACAGCTGGTACTGCTTTTCTTCGCACCAACGCACGAGGCGCTTGTAATCCTCTAAAATAGCAGCCAGCGGCCGCCCCTGCAAAATATCATTAGCCCCACCTAAAAAAAGGACATGGTGCACATACTCCGGCAACGCATATTGGCGCATCCGATACAGAATGTCATCGCAGCAGTCACCGCACAGACCATAGTTCAGCATTTTAATTTTTTGCCCCGAAGCCTTTTCCACCTGAGCCGTCCAGGAATAGCGAGTACCAAAGGGAAAGCCCTGCACTAGACTATCGCCATAGCAGGCAATATATTGCATTATCATCACTCCAAGCTAACATCTGTGATAATTATAGCAAAATATCTTAGCTAAAAGCAAGAGGCTCCACATAATACCAACAAAAATTTTTGCTTATATTGAGACTCGCAGCTTAACTAAGCTTGGCTAGAGCGAGCATCGCTAGGAGGCTCTAGCAGACTTAGGCTTTGACAGACAGAGCATCTCTGGCATGTTATTTTACAAAAAGCAGCAGCCATGCTAAAATGAAGGTGGACAAAAATTGCCGGGACAGCAATGCTATCCCCAAGGAGGCAGATGGATTATGGATAAATTTCAATTTTTTGCACCCTCCGAGGTGCTCTTTGGCAAAAACGTGGAAGCGCAAGTAGGCGCTATGTGTAAAAAGTATGGTGCCCACAAGGTGCTGGTGCATTTTGGCGGCAACAGCGCCAAAAAGTCCGGCCTCTTGGACCGCGTCTGCGCCAGCCTCGCAGAGGCTGGCTTACAATACGTGCTTTTGGGTGGCGTCGTTCCCAATCCCCTCTTGAGCAAAATCAAGGAGGGCGTGGAGCTGTGCCGCGCTGAAGGCGTGGATTTCATCCTGGCCGTAGGCGGCGGCAGCGTCATCGATAGCGCCAAGGGCATTGGCTATGGTCTAGCCAACGAGGGCGACGTGTGGGACTATTATGAGCGCAAGAAAACAGTCACCGGCTGTGCACCCATCGGTGTGGTGCTCACCATCGCTGCCGCCGGCAGCGAAATGAGCAACTCCTCCGTGGTAACCAAGGACGAGGGAATGCTCAAGCGCGGTCTCACCACCGACTACTGCTACGCTAAATTCTCCTTGCTCAATCCGGAGCTAACCTATACCCTGCCCGCTTACCAAACAGCTAGTGGCTGCACCGACATCATGGTGCACACCCTGGAACGTTATTTTACCGGCAAAGAGACTAAACAGCTCACCTTAGTCGATAATATTGCGGCAACACTACTTCGCAATGTGATGCGCAACGCCAAAATCGCCCTCAAGGAGCCCAACAATTACGATGCGCGTGCCGAAATCATGTGGAGTGGCACCCTCTCCCACAACGGCATCACCGGCGACAGAACCTTGGGCGATTGGTCCTGCCACCAGCTGGAGCACGAGCTCAGCGGCATGTTCGGCGTAGCCCACGGAGCAGGCCTGGCAGCAGTATGGGGCAGCTGGGCTCGCTATGTGTATAAGGAAAACGTAGCTCGCTTTGCCCAGCTGGCCGTGGATGTCTTCGGTCTGCCCTACAATTATCGCGACGAGGAAGCCACTGCCCTAGAGGGCATCGCTGCCATGGAAAGCTTCTTCCGCCACATCGGCATGCCCACCAATATTAAAGCGCTCATCGGCAGTGAGCTGACCGAGGAGCAAATCAAGGAATTGGCCCATAAGTGCAGCTTCATGGGCACGCGCACCATCGGTCAATTCAAGGTGCTGACTGAGGAGGACATGGCCAACATCTATCGCGCTGCCAAATAACTGTACGCAAAGCAAACTCACTTAAATAAGCTTCAGCAAGCAAAAAATTACTCCAGCTGCCTAGCAAAGCAACTGGAGTTTTTGTCTTTTCTGAGTATACAATAAGTTCGATTTAGACTCCTGTAACGAAACGTTACTCGAAACAAACGTTCAGCACATGCTTACATGTAGAAGTACCAATAGGTCACGCAGGCCAAGGCAATGCGATACCAAGCAAAGCTGGTCAAATCGTACTTGTGCAGGAATTTGAGGAACCAGAGTACGGACCAATAGGCCACAACAAAGGAGACCACAAAGCCAATGCCCAGCACTGTCAAATCGTCCGCGTTCAAGTACTTGAGACTCTTTAATAAATCGTAGATGCAGGCCACAAACATTAAGGGCACTGCAATCAAAAAGGTGTAGCTAGCTGCTGCCTGACGGGAAAGTCCCACCAAAAGACCACCAGCAATAGTGCTACCACTGCGGGAAAAGCCCGGCCACAAGGACAGGAATTGATAAATACCAACCCAGACAGCCTGCTTCATGGAGATTTTGTCCACATCATCCACTAGCTCCGCCTCCTTGCCCTTGGTTTTGTGCTCGGCAAACATTAAAAGCAGACCGCCCAAAACTAAGCCAATGGCCACAGTAAAAGGGGAAAAGAGGTATTTTTTAATCAAAGGATAGCACAAATAGGCCACGCCCATGACGGGCACAATGCCGGCAGCAATATGCCACACGGAAAGGCCCTTGTGCATATCCCAGCCATCCTTAGTAAAGAAGCGAGCAAAGCGCTCCTTGTAAATAAAAATAACGGACAAAATCGCACCCAATTGCACGAAAACATCAAACACGTCCGCCACAGGCCCCTCAAAGCCCAGCACATGACCCACGATAATCATGTGACCGGTGGAGGAAACGGGCAAAAACTCGGTCAACCCCTCAACAATACCAACAATAACGGCAATCAGATATTGATCCATGCTAACATCCTTTCCAGCATCCTATATTGCTTCTATTATACGCTTTTCTATACTAATAGACAACTAGCAATATATTATTATGCACTTTTTTCTCTCACTAATACTAAAACTGCTAAAAATAAAAGACAGCCCCAGGTTCAGAGCTGCCTTTCATTATATACGTTTTAAATGAATCAATACTTAATTAGCCAAATTAATCGCCAAAGCAAATGCCCAACTGGCGACCAGTGCGAATAATCTCGCTGACCACAGGCACCTGCCGCGGCTTTTCAGCCGCCTTTTGAATGTACACGGTAACAATTTGGTCATGGTATAAGGAAACCATTACATTATACTCGCCGCGCAAGCAAGCCTCCGCTGCTGCGACGCCGTAACGGGTGGATAACACTCTGTCGAAGGCTGAAGGTGAACCGCCACGCTGCAAATAGCCCAATACCGTACATCTGGATTCAATACCTGTACGCTCTTCA
>SFRS01000059.1 GCA_004562175.1 bacterium
TGGGGCAAGCCAAAAACTTGCCGAAGCGGCCTTCCTTGATGACCATCATGGCACCGCATTTTTCGCACTGCACATCGCTGACCTCCGGCGGTGCCGGCGGCAACGCCGGACATTCCTCCCCAAAGCGTCTTACATCCTCCATAAATGGCCCGTAAAAACGCTTCAGCACCTCTACCCAATTTAACTTCTCCTCGGCAATCTGGTCCAAATAGCTTTCCATTTCTGCGGAGAAATGAATGCTGATGAGCTTGGCAAAAAACTCTGTCAGCATATCCGTGGTCTGGTTGCCCAATTCTGTAATGAGCAGCTTTTTGCCCTCCTTCACCACGTAGCCACGACTGATGATGGTCACAATGGTGGGTGCGTAGGTGGAGGGACGACCAATACCCTTCTCCTCCAGCTCCTTAATCAGCGTTGCTTCGGTGAAATGAGCAGGGGGCTCGGTGAAATGCTGCTCCGCTGGCAAAAGCTTGTGCAGCACCAGCTCCTTACCCTCCTCGATGTAGGGCACGGATTTATCCTTTTCCTCATCAGTGAGCTTACTGTTGATGGCCAAGAAGCCGGGAAAGCGCAGGATGGAGCCAGTAGCACGCAACTGGTAGTCCCCTGCCTCAATGAGCAAGGTGGTCATATCATAAAGGGCATCGCTCATCTGGCTGGCCACAGCACGCTTCCAAATCAGGGTATACAGCTTCAGCTGGTCCACCGTGAGGTATTTGGCAATTTCCTCCGGCGTGCGCAGCACGCTGGTGGGACGAATGGCCTCATGGGCATCCTGGGCATTCTTTTTGGCACTATAATGATTGGGCTTGGGCGAGCAGAACTCGCTGCCCAGATTATTCTTGATATATTCACGAATCTCGTCGATGGCTACATCTGCCAAGCGCACGGAGTCCGTTCTCATGTAGGTAATGAGACCCACGGAGGATTTGCCCAAGCTGACGCCTTCATAAAGCTGTTGGGCCACCATCATGGTCTTTTTCGCTGAGAAATTCAGCTTTTTGTTGGCCTCCTGCTGCAAATTGGAGGTGGTAAAGGGCGGCACAGGATGGCGCTTGCGCTCCTTGCGCTCCGCCTTGCTCACAACGTAGTGAGCCTTAGCCAAGGCTGCCTCAGCCGCATGGGCCTGCTCCGCATTTTTCAGCTCCAACTTTTTGCCCTTATATTTCACTGTCTCCGCTTCAAAAATAGGTGCCTTGGCGGTTTCCCGTAGCTTGGCATTCAGCGTCCAATATTCCTCGGGCACAAAGGCTTCAATTTCCCTATCCCTGTCGGCCACGATTTTCACAGCCACGGATTGCACGCGACCGGCACTCAAGCCCTTGCGTACCTTACGCCAGAGCAGCGGACTCAGCTCATAGCCCACAATGCGGTCCAAAATACGGCGCGCCTGTTGGGCGTTGACCATATCCATATCAATGGTACGCGGGTGCTTGATGGCATCCTTCACCGCCGTACCCGTGATTTCATGGAACTCAATCCGGCAATTTTGCTGCTCATTTAAGCCCAGAATATGGGCCAAATGCCAGCTAATAGCCTCACCCTCGCGGTCAGGGTCAGTTGCCAGATAGACTTTGTCAGCCTTTTTGGCCAAGGTCTTCAGCTCTTTAATCAATTCGCCCTTCCCACGAATGTTAATATACTTGGGCTCAAAGTCATGCTCCACATCCACACCAAAGGTGCTCTTGGGCAAATCACGTAGATGACCCATGGAAGCCTTAACCTTATAATTCTTTCCTAAAAATTTTTCTATAGTCTTGGATTTCGTGGGTGATTCCACGATAACCAGATTCATCGTCATTTCCTTTCCCCCTACCTGCGGTAGTAGTGCAGCGCTTGGTTTTGGCTCACCAAGCCTGCTCCCTGCAGCTCTAAAAGCTCCATGCTCACACTGGCAAAATCAGCGCCACTGCCTTCCACCAAAGCCTCCAAGGGCAGACTACCCGCCTGCAAAAGCTCCAAAAGCTTCGTGCCTAAAGCGGACGTGGTCACCGCTGTATTTGCTCCCTCTTCAGCCTCAGTATTGGCAAAATCAAAAATAGAAGGCTGGACGCACCTTTCCTTCTGCGCCAGCTCCCACTGGGCTTTATCCTCTAAAATATCCTGGGGTGTATCCACCAGCTTGGCTCCTGTGCGAATCAGCTCATGGCAGCCCTTGCTGGTAGCATCAAAGATATTGCCCGGCACACAGTACACATCCCTACCCTCGTCTGCAGCTATATTGGCTGTGATGATGGCACCACTTTTCAGCTTCGCCTCGGCCACCAAAACTCCCTGGGACAAGCCCACGATAATGCGATTGCGAGCAGGAAAATTCTTCGCCAAGGGATGGGTTCCCGGCGCATATTCACTGATGACAGCGCCACCACTGCGAACGATGCGCTCAAATAGCCCTGCATTTTCTTCAGGGTAGGCAATGTCCAGGCCGCAGCCCAGCACCGCCACAGTTTTACCACCCACGCTGAGGCAAGCCTCGTGAGCCGTTGTGTCGATGCCCCTTGCACCGCCACTGATGATGGGAATACCCCGCAAAGCCATGTCCTTGGTAAAAACCTTTGCCGCCTTCTTGCCATATTCAGTGCACTCCCTGGAGCCCACTACAGCCAAGGCGTAGCCTGCTACGGGCAAGCTGCCCTTCACATACAGCACCAAGGGTGGATCAGCAATGCGCAGCAGGGACTGAGGATAATCAGCATCCTTGTAGCTCACCAAGCGCACGCCATCTTGGTCGCAAAATCTTTGCAAACGCGTGGGCACATCCTTGCGCCTTTTGTCCGTGAAGGCTGCCGCTGCATCCTCCTTGACGACGCCAGTGGCTACCAGCTGTTGGACGTCCGCCTCAAATACAGCCTGCGCCGAGCCCAGAGCCTGCACCAGCTTCATCACCTTGGCGCGCCCCAAGCCACCCACAGCACAGATAGCAGCTAAATATAAAGTATCCACTTTATCCATAATTTGCATCCTTCAAATACGAATTTCTGCCAGAGCGTTTTCCTTGCCCGGACAGCCCCCAATTACAGGGTAATTTTCTCTCATTATAATGAAGAAAACCCCAGCGGTCAAGTGGCAAAATTGCAAACCCTTCATTTGGCCCTTATTTGTTCAAGCACAAAGGCGCAAATTTGCTCCGCCGCCAAGGCATTGCCCTGGGGCTTTTGGGGCACAGCAGACTGCTCTGTCAGAGCTATTTTGCGCACTGTTGCGACTAATTCCGCAAGATTTTGGCAAACATTGGCCCCGTAATGAGCCTTTAGGAAGCCGGCATTGCCCTGCTCCTGTCCCGGCAGTGGCTTATACAGCAACAGCTCCAGACCGGAAGTCAGCACCTCAGCGCAGGTCAAGCCCCCTGCCTTGGTAATAATCATATCCGCCCCGGCTAGCATTTGGGGTACATCCTCACGGAAGCCATAAATCTCCACAGGATTAGAAGCGTAGCCAGCATTTTTATCAGTGCTTGCGTGCAAAGCTTGCTCACTAAAGCGTTGGCGCAATCTTGCAGCCAGCTTTTCGTTGTGACCGGCGATGGCCACCAAGCGCAGTCCAGATATATGGGCAGCAGTGATAGCTTCCAACATCTCTTCCATGGGCAAGAGTCCTTCACCACCACCCATGATAAGACACACCTTTTCTGCAGCGCTCCAGCCAAAAGCCTTGCGACAAGCAGCATAATCCTGCTCCTTAAAGGCATGCCGCACGGGAATACCAAAGGAATACACCGCACTAGGCACAGTAATCTTACTCTTTAAACGCTCATCAGCCAAAAAGTACGCATCCACGCCTTCCACAAGCCACCATTTATGCACTGTGAAATCCGTAATCACTGCTCCCAAAAAAAGCTCCGGATGCTTCTTTTTATAATAACTTATAATGCCCGCCGGCGTAGCATGAGTAGCAATGACAGCATCGGGGTTCACTCGGCGCAGATAGCTGTTACCAAGCAGGGCCAGTGTGTGATTGATGAGGCCCCTGAGCCACAGAGAGCCTCCCTGACTATTACCCCATTTGTACGCCAGCTCGTAAAGCCAAGGACAGCAGCCCAAAATCCACAAATAACAGCGTAAAAAGGTAGACCCCAAAAAATGCGGAAAAAAGTCGAACACATTCCCATGCACGACCTCCGCATTTTCCTTTGCACTGAAGACCTCGCGCAGAGCCTCCGCCGCCAGCCTGTGCCCGGAGCCAATGGGCGCAGATAACAGTAGCACCGTATATTTTTTCTTTCTATTAGTCATACCTACATCATCTCTCAATAAAAAAAGAGCACAAAAATTCACATATGGGGGTTGAATAAGCAGCGTTATTATTGTATCATATTTTTAATCACATTCAATGCTAGAATAGTGTATTTAAAGAAAATTTTTGGGAGGCCCTAAAAATGGCAAACAGACTACCTGTTGAAAGCTTCAGCTTTCCTGTAGAAAAAATTAAAGCTGGTTATTATACTGATGCATATTTTATCCGTTCTGCGGAGATTTTAAATGGCGACAACTATCATCCCCGTGTTTTGATGCAGGTATTTGCCCGCGACCACGTGGTTGTCTGCGGCACCGATGAAGTCATCGCCCTGATTAAGACCTGTGCCTTCCATCCGGAAAACATCGTTATTCATTCTCTTCATGATGGTGAAGAGGTGGATGAATGGGAAACCGTCATGACCATTGAAGGCGATTATCAGGATTTCGCTCATTTGGAAACCCTGTATTTGGGCATTTTGGCTCGTCAAAGCCGCATTGCTACCAACGTGCGCAGGGTTGTGAAGGCTGCCAACGGCAAGCCCGTGCTCTTCTTCCCTGCTCGCTATGATATCTATCAAACCCAAGAGTCCGATGGCTACGCTGCTAAAATCGGTGGCATCAAGGGCTTCTCCACTGACGCCAATGCATTGGCCAGCGGTGGCAAAGGCTTGGGCACTATTCCCCACGCTTTGATTGCTTCTTACAACGGTGACACTGTGGCCGCCACCTCCGCCTTTGACAAATATGTGGACCCCTCCATTGCTCGCATTGCCTTGGTAGACTTTGATAATGACTGCGTGAATACTTCCTTGGCTGTTGCTCGCAAGCTGGGCAAAAAGCTGGCCGGCGTGCGTTTGGATACCTCCGGCTCCATGGTGGACAAGAGCCTGTGGACCCAAATCGGCACCTTCAAGCCCACCGGTGTCTGCAAGGAGCTGGTATGCAATGTGCGCCGTGCGCTGGATGATGAAGGCTTCAACCACGTGAAGATTATTGTTTCCGGTGGCTTTGACGCTGCTCGTGTGGCTGCCTTTGAGGAAATGGGCGTACCCGTTGATACCTACGCTGTAGGCTCCTCCTTCTTCGACGGTAATATTAATTTTACTGCTGATATTGTGAAGGTTAATGGCAAGGATTGCGCCAAGGCCGGACGCAAGTATAATCCTAATCCCAAGATGGAATTAGTGGATTGATTTTCGTTGTTACTTTTGAAAGCACTGTGGCTTGTCCCCAGTGCTTTTTGCTCTTTTTTATGATTTAAGGAGGGAAATACTATGAGCTTAAACACCACTCCCGCAGCAGAACGTATCCACATAGGCATCTTTGGCAAGCGTAATGC
>SFRS01000060.1 GCA_004562175.1 bacterium
CTTGGGGGCGCAAGTTTAGTGCTGAATGTAGCGGACGGCAAAACCTTTACAAGTGGACAGGAGCCCATAAGCTCCTATGCCCTGCGTGCTGCTTCCACCGCAAGCAATGAAGCAACACCTGTTGTGAATGTTTATCGCATTGTGGTTAATAATGGGGCTACTTATAATAATAATGCCAACCTTTCTGTGCAGGATGCCAATGCTCCTAGTGCTACTTCCACCGGAGCCATCACCATCGATGGCGGCAGCTTCCTCAACTCTGGCAGCTTAATCGTGGGCAATGGTCAAGGCACTATTACAGTGCAAAATAATGGTAGCTTTGCGCAAGCAGCAAATGGTAGCCTGACCACAACCATTGACGGGGCTGGTAACTCCACCAAATTTGCTATCGATAACAACTCTCAGGCTACGCTTTCCGGTACGTTGAACATCGTTCCCACCAAGGATTTTTACGGCAGCAGCCAAACAATAGCTTTATTGAGTGAGTCAGCAACAGGTGCCTTCACCATTGATGACAGCTTAAGCATTAACGTCTTAACTACGGAAGGCATTACTGCTGCAGCTAGCATAGACGATAACGGTAACATCAATATCACGCGCCAGCGCCATTACGACACGCTGGTGCAGGATGACGGACAGAAGCAATTAGGCAAAGTTTTGAGCGACAATGTGGATTATTTGGGAGCTTTGCCCCACAATGGCCAGAAATGGCAAAGGCTGTACACCGAGCTGGAAGCTTTGGACGGCGTTGGCAAGGCCAACGCCTTAAAGCAAATGAATCCTGGCATCATGGGCAGCAGTGCACAGGCAATCTTGGGCACCCACAGCATGCTGAACAGCATGAATATGCTGGGCAGCTTCTCGAATAATATTCCTCAGGCTGCAACAGGTGGCGGGCGCGGTCCTGCGGCTAGCATCAATTCTCAATATAACTCTTGGCGCAACATCATTATGCCCTTCTCCGCTTACACCGACCAACATCGTGGCACCAACGGCTACAGCAACCACAATAATGGCGTCATGGGTGCCATGGAGCGCACCTTGAACAATGGTTTGACTCAAGGCTACCATCTAGCAATTAACCATCAGTCCACCTCTAGCGCCGGCCAACGAATCAAAGGGGAAGGTTTCTACCTTGGTACCCAAGCAAAATATGCGCCTGCTGAATGGAATGGTTGGCAAGTATTTAGCAGCGCACGCTTAGGCTTAGAAAACATGCGCAGCCATCGTAATCTAGTTTTAGTAGGTGGCAGCATGGGTACAACTGATGCTGATTGGAACGGCTTCAGTGGCAGCTTCACTTTAGGCACTACCCTCGAAAAAGAGCATGGAAGCATGCGCAGCGGTCCCTTTGCCACACTGGGCTACAGCTTTGCTCATCGCCCCAGCGTAGACGAGCACGGCAACGGCATTCCTGCTCATTTGAATAGTGCCACCTATGACTCTTTAAAAACACAGCTTGGTTATAGCCTGAGCACCACGCCCAAAGCCTTGGACAGCTACGACAGCACCCAATGGCAAGCTCACGCCTCCATCGCTTGGAACCACGAGCTCCTTAGCGACAATGGCAAAACCAGCTACCAACTGGCCGACCTGCCAAGCACCACCATTACCGACACAGTCGAAACCTATGGTCGCGACAGCATGTCCATCGCCGCCGGCATCACCTTCAAAACACCTAAGCGCCTCGACGTGGGCCTCACCCTCGGCAGCGACATCTACCGCCACGGCGGCTCATCCATCTATGGCAAAGGGAACTTAGAATGGAAATTCTAACTCAAGGAAATTGAGTAATAAGCAAGCAGCAGGTGAGCTGTGATTTTTAGCAAATGAGTGGCTTGGTACAATGGCCTCAAGGGTTCGAAAGCGTATATTATTCTGCGAGACAAATAGTACCCCGCAGAGGCCAATTGGACCCCACGAAATTTGCGTCTAGCCACCAATTGAACAACTTCATTTTTGCACTCTGCTGCGTTCGAGACAGTTGCAAAAGTAAAGCATACGAAAAATCACCGCGAGCATGATGCTTGCTTATTACGAATTTCTTCATCTCAATAAAATAGCCTTAGCTACACCTTCTCCGTGTAACTAAGGCTATTATTATTTCCTAACCATATTAAAACGTCATAATCCCAAAGGATTCCAAGAGCAGCATGATATTCAGCACGATGACAATCACGCCGATGGTGCTGAGAATCACCTTCATGCGCATGGTGTTGGCAAATTTACCCATAACCTCCTTAGAGGACGTCAGGTAAATCAATAGACCAATGGTCCAAGGCAGCTGAATGCTCAAGGCCATCTGGGAATAAATGAGTCCGCTGAAGGGGTCATCAATAAAGAGAATAATCAGCACTGCCAGCCAATAAGTCAAGAGCACCCCATGCCAAGAGTGAGGATCCTGCACATCGTAGCCCTCGCCAAAAATGCCTGCATAAACGGTTGCCCCCGCCATGCCCGCGGTGGCGGTGGAGGAAATGCCTGCAAAGAGAAGCGCGATGGCAAAGAGTACCGCTGCGCTATTGCCCAAAAGGGGCTTCAGCAAATCCACTGCCTGAGCCAAATCGTCCACCTTCACATTATTGGCAAAAAAGACTGCCGCAGCCACCAAAATCATAGCGCTGTTAATGGCCCAGCCAATGCTCATGGACAGCAGGGTATCCAAAAACTCGAAGTTCAGCTGGCGCTTGATGACCTCCTCGTCCTCCAAATTCCAGTGACGACTTTGGATAACCTCGGAGTGCAGAAAGAGGTTGTGGGGCATAACCACCGCGCCCAAAACGCTCATGATGACGAGAAGCGAGCCATGGGGAATGCTGGGTGTCACCCAACCCTTGGCCGCAGCACCCCAGTCAAGAGGCACCATAATAATCTCTGCCAAAAAGGAGAGGCCTATAATCGATACGAAGCCAATAATGATCTTTTCCAGCTTGCTATAGGAGTTGGAGCGCAAAAGCCAGGAGCACAGCGCCGCCATCATGATGCTACCAAGCCACAGAGGAATGCCAAAAAGCAGCTCCAAGGCAATGGCACCACCCAAAATCTCCGCCAAGGAGGTGGCCACAGAAGCCATCACCGCCGATGCCAAAATGGGCACGCTGACCCAGCGGGGCAGGTACTTGGTCGCCGCCTCGGACAGACACAGTCCTGAAGCAATGCCCAAATGGGCTGCGTTGTGCTGGAGCAAAATCAGCATAATAGTGGACAGGGTTACCATCCACAGCAGCACATAACCATAATCCGCACCTGCTGCCAAATTGGAGGCCCAGTTGCCCGGGTCAATAAAGCCCACGGTAATCAAGAGTCCGGGACCGATATAGCGTAAAATCTCCTCTGCCCTACTACTGGGCTTGTGTTTTTCCTGATAGTGTTTTAAGTCCATGAATGATCCTCCTAAGGAATTATGCGCAAGCGCTTACTCAATTGTTATATTTAGCTGGCTTCTAAAGCTGCAGTCCCTGCATCCGAGCAGTAGCCTCCGCCAAAACAGCCTCTACAGACTGCGGCTCCAGCATCCGCCAGCTCTTGATGCTTTCAGGCTGGGCAGGACATTCCTGCAGTGCTTTCTCCAACCACACAGTATCCAACCACTGCCCATTTTTATAGCCTGACTTGGTGAAGGTACCGATGAGCCTGTAGCCCAAGGCCTCGTGCATCTTAATGCTATGCTCATTACCCAGAGTGATGCATGAATAAAGCATGGTGATGCCCTGCAAGCGCAAAATTTCCTCCATGGCCTCGTACAGCACGCGCCCCAAGCCCTTGCCTTGTCCCTCAGGCGCCAGATAAATGGTCACTTCCACGGACCATTGATAAGCCAAGCGCTCCCTATAGGGATGGCAGTACACGTAGCCTAAAATCTGCCCATTCACTTCGCCCACCAAATAAGGATATTGGCTTGAGATATCCACGATCCGTTGGCGAAACTCTTCGAGCTCCGGTGCCTCCAGCTCAAAGGACACGTTGCTGATGCTGCTATCCTCGCTAATCACAAATGGTGTATATATTTCCAGCAGCTGCTCCGCATCCTGGGGTGTCGCTGCGCGCACACAAATTGCTTCCTTCATCTTTTTAAATCTTACCTCACCATTTCTTTTTTCGTAACCTCTACCTCGAACATACGCCTCCAAGGCAGGGTGTAGCGATAATCCCTAGCCGCCTCGCCCAAATAGGGCTCGGCTACCTGCACCATTTCCTTAGTGATGAACGCCTCCGCTTGAGCCAGCTGCTCATCTTTAAGCCCGCTGTTGGGCCAATAATTGGGCCAAATCAGCTGGGTATAGGTTTTCATGCGCACATTGGCTTGATAAGCCCAATCATCCAAATAGCGTTGTTCCAAGAGCACCTTTTTTTCGCGAGACGCATATTCATTACTCATCAAGCCCTGTCCCAAGGCAAAGCCCAGACTATTGCCCGCTGTGTTCCAGCCGCCGTAGGCCGCTAATTTATAGGCCAAATTTTTCTCAAACAGCGTTTTTACCAAAGCATTGTCCGCACCATTGCCAAATTTCACATCGGCCAGAGCCACAGGATAATGCGTGCTCAAGCGTGCCACCTTGCTGACGAAATGCTTAGTCTCAGCAGGCACCTTATAATTATTAACTACATTACTTGCCTCCAAGGTTTTGCCGTTTTTGGGAGTATTCACCGCCAAGACCAGATCCACATGCCTGCGCAAACGTACAGGGAAAGCTCCGGCGGCGTAAATATGCTGCTTAGCACTTTCTGCCACCGTGTCATCCTCATAGGAGGGCACCGTCTTGCCGCCCGCGCCGGGAGCATAGGTCACATTCACTAAGGGAAGCTCGTACTGTAAACGCTTCGCAGCACGAGTGAGCAAAATGAGGCCCAACTGGTCCGCACCGGCGAAGAAGCGAATGCGCTCCTTGGGCAGCTCGCTGACCAGAATCTCCATGCTGCGCGCTTCCCTATGAGCTTGGGAAAAGGGAGCTGTGTCATCCCGTCCAATGAGGAAATAATCAAAATCCCCACTCTCCACGCCATGTAACAAAAGCTCCGTTATCTTAATATTATTATTGCGACGCAGGTACAAATCATTAATGATCTCGCTGGGAATTTCCTCGCGCAAGGCAGCTAACTCTTTCTTCTCCCTGCGCTTTAAGAGCTTTAGCTCCTGCTTATCCTCCAAGGCTCCCAAGCGAAATAGCTTCGGACCCCATTCCTTATAGTAGGCAGGCTCCACAGGCGCGCTGCTAGCCTTGGGAGAGCGCATAATGGTAGCGAATAAATAAATATGCTTTTGTCCCCCATAGTCACGACGAAAATCAATGAGCCTTTGGGCACGCTCCTGCAGCACCTCTAAGGGAATCTCATGGGTACGACTAGCCACGAGGCCGCCGTAAATCAAGGCATCGCTAGAAGCCACTATCCCCACTGCCTCCGGAGCATTTTGCTCCAGCCAAGCCAGCATTTTTTCCGGCTCGCCCATATTTTTTTCATTAGCAATGTACTCACGGGGCGGAGTTTTCACTTCCCAGCCCGCAGCCTCCATGGTCTGCACCGTGTAATCAAGGCACACGG
>SFRS01000061.1 GCA_004562175.1 bacterium
TCCAGTGCGTGGATTGCGGTTCTTTTCTTCTCAAATTTAATAATGCACGGCGTTGTTGTTCAAGAGAGTAAAGCCTGCTGCCAGCAGCTTGGTCTTGATTTCGTCGATTTGAGCTTGGTCGCGGGTCTCTAGCTCCAGCTTCAAATAGCAGCCGGTGATGGGCATGTTGACGTCGCTGCGGTTATGCTGCACGCCAACCACGTTGGCACCGCAGTTGCTGACAATTTCGCTGACCTGGCGCAGCTGTCCCGGACGGTCGTCCAATACGATAACAAGGTCCGCCTTGCGACCGGTGGTGATTTGGCCACGGGTGATGACGCGGGAAAGAATATTCACGTCGATATTGCCGCCGGAAACCAGGCAAACAGTCTTCTTGCCCTTGAGTGGCAGCTTGTTGAAAATGGCAGCGGCCACAGGGGTTGCACCTGCGCCTTCGGCAATGAGCTTTTGCTTTTCAATCAAGCTCAAAATAGCAGTGGCGATTTCGTCCTCGCTGACGGTGACAATATCGTCCACATATTTGCAAATCATTTCAAAGGTGTTCTCGCCCGGTGTCTTCACGGCAATGCCATCGGCAAAGGTGTTGACGCTGGACAGAGTTTCATATTTCTTATCCCGGAAGGCATTATACATGCTGGCTGCACCTGCTGCCTGCACGCCATAAATCTTCACATCAGGGCGCAAGCTCTTGATGGCAAAGGCCACACCGCTGATGAGACCGCCACCACCGATGGGCACGATAACTGCCTCCACATCGGGCAGCTGGTCGAGAATTTCCAGACCGATGCTGCCTTGGCCCGCCATAACCAATTCGTCGTCATAGGGATGGATGAAGGTCATGCCGGTTTCCTCTTGTATCTGTACGGCACGGTCATGGGCTTCATCATAGGCACCGGGTACCAATTCTACTTGGGCACCCAAACGCTTGGTGTTTTCCACCTTCATAATGGGGGCGCCGTCGGGCATGCAAATGACGCTCTTGATCCCCATTTTCGTTGCAGCCAAGGCCACGCCCTGAGCATGGTTGCCGGCGCTGCAGGCGATAACTCCCTTGGCAGCTTCCTCCGGAGTCAGCTGGCTGATTTTGTAGTAGGCGCCTCTCAATTTAAAGCTGCCGGTTACCTGCAAATTTTCTGTCTTTAAATACAGGTCCAGGCCTTCGCACAGGTGCGGGGAGGCGATGAGGTCGGTTTTGCGCGCTACGCTTTTCAAGACGAAGGACGCATGATAAATTTTGTCAAGTGTGAGCATTACAACACTTCCTTTTTCCCTTATTTTAAAAACAATACATATTTAAAGTATAAAGTTTATTTCTACTAACGTCAAGAGAATATCACAGATATTCTATACAATTCATAGCAGGATAGTGTATAATAAGATGATATAATGTTGACTAGTGAAAGGAGCATGGAGATAGAGATGGAGAATTGGATTGAAGTAAATGTGGCGGTGACTCACGAGGCAGTGGAGGTTGTGTCCGAAATCTTGACGGAGGCAGGCTCCAAGGGCGTGGCCATTGAGGACCCGCAGCTGATAAATGATTTGCGCAACAGCGGCACCTGGGAGCTGTGCGATATTCCGGAGCAGGAAAACACCGAGGTGGTGACCGTGAGTGGTTATTATGCGGACGATGACAAGCTCCAGGAGCGCTTGGCTCAAATTGAGGCGGGCCTATCCGCAGTGGAGGAGCGCATCGGGCAATATCGCTTTGGCAATACCCGTTTTCGCAAGCTGTCCGAGCAGGATTGGGCCAACGAATGGAAGCAATATTTCCATGTGACCCATGTGGGCAAGAGCTTGGTCATCAAGCCTAGCTGGGAGGATTATACTCCCGCTGCAGGCGAGCACGTTATCGAAATCGACCCGGGCATGGCCTTCGGCACGGGCACCCATCACACCACCAACATGATGATGGAGCGCTTGGAAAAGGTGATGCATCAGGATGCGCTGGTCTTCGATGTGGGCACCGGCAGCGGTATTTTGGCCATCGCAGCAGCGCTGTGTGGTGCCAAAGAGGTCAAGGCTGTGGATATTGACGGCGTGGCTGTGCGCGTAGCTCGCGAGAACGTGGCCAACAATCATTTGAGCGACAAGATTGAGGTGCGGGAGGGCGATTTGCTCCATGGCACCGAGGGGCAAGCGGATATTATTATTGCCAATATTATTGCGGATATTATTATTATGTTATTGCCCGATATTCCCGGCAAGCTGAAGGACGATGGCATTTTCCTCGCCAGTGGCATCATTGAGGAGCGCCGCGAGGATGTGGAGGCTGCGGCTGCGGAGCAGGGTCTTGCTGTAACTGCTATTGACCGCCGTGGCGGCTGGGTCGTAATGCAGTTTAGTAAAAAATAGCGACTGCCCATAAGGCACTATCTGCTTCGTTGCGGCTCCTTGAAGTACTAATATGTACGTCTGCGTCGCCGCGCCTCGCATCTAGTACCTTCTGAACAGTCCATATAAGAGGGCTGGTGTTTTATTTATGCATAGATTTTTTGTTCCTCATCTATATAATGAGGAAATGTATATTGAGGGCGTGGATGCGCGGCACATCAGCAAGGTGCTGCGCATGCAGCCCGGCGCAAAGCTGCAAATCGTCAGCGACGACGGCGTGAGCGCGGTGGCGGAAATCACCGCCATCGACAGCGAACGCGTATCGGTGCGCTGTTTGGAAAAGCTGGCCGAAAGCCACGAGCCACGGGTGCAGCTGGTGCTGGCCCAAGGCTTGGCCAAGGGCGAGAAGATGGACTTCATCATCCAAAAGGCCGTGGAGATGGGTGCTTACAGCGTCATACCCGTGGCCATGGAGCACAGCGTGGTGCGTCTGGACGGCGCCAAGGCTGCCAAAAAGGTGGAGCGCTGGCAAAAGATTGCCGAAAGTGCGGCGAAGCAAAGCAAGCGGGATATTATTCCTGAGGTGCAGGCCGTGCAGTCCATGAGCGAGATGTTGGCCAACTGCACTTGTACAACGAAGATTATTGCCTACGAGTGCGAGGACAGGCTGAGCCTGAAAGCCGCGCTGCGCGCGGCGGAGGCCGCCGGCGGCATCAGCCAGCTTTTGCTCATCATCGGCCCGGAGGGCGGCATCAGCGAAAGCGAGCTGGACGAGGCGCGCCAGGCGGGGGCTGTGCCCGTGAGCCTGGGGCGGCGCATTTTGCGGGCCGAAACGGCGGGCCTTGTGGCCATGAGTGCCATTTTTTACGAAACAGGAGATTTAGGAGACTGAGCATCAATGAAGAAAATTGCCTTTTATACCCTGGGCTGCAAGGTGAACCAGGCTGATACGGCCAGCATGGAGGGGATTTTTCGCCAGGCTGGCTACGAGGTGGTGGACTTTGGCAGTCAAGCGGATATTTATCTCATCAATACCTGCGTGGTGACCAACACGGGCCAGCGCAAATCTCGCCAGATTATTAATCGGGCGGTGCGCCACAACCCCCTGTCCCTCATTGTAGTGACGGGCTGTTATCCCCAAACGGCGCCGGAGGAGGTGCGCGCCATTGCCGGTGTGGATGTGATCATCGGTAACCAAGAACGGGGTCGCATCGTGGAGCTGGTGGAGCAGGCCTTGGAGAATAAGCAGACGGAAATCTTGGACAATGTGCAGAAGATGACCGTGGACACCAAGTTCGAGGAGCTGGGCGTAGGCACGGAAACGGACAAAACCCGTGCTTTCCTGAAAATTCAAGAGGGCTGCAACCAATACTGCACCTACTGCATCATTCCCTACGCCCGCGGACCCCTGCGCAGTCGCAGCTTAGAGAGCATCCGTACGGAGGTAGCCAAGCTTGTGGCTGCAGGCTACAAAGAGGTCGTGCTCATCGGCATTCACTTAGGCTGCTACGGCAAAGAGCTGGCCAAGGAGGGTTTGCACGTGACTTTATACGACGCCGTGCAGGCGGCTTTGAGTGTGGAAGGACTGTGCCGTGTGCGTTTGGGCAGCTTGGAGTCCGTGGAGGTGGAGCCTCGCCTTTTGGAGCTCATGGCCACGGAGCCTCGTTTGTGCAAGCATCTGCATTTGCCTTTGCAAAGCGGCTGCGACAAGATTTTGCAGGCCATGCATCGACCCTATGACACGGCGCGCTTCACCGAACTCTTAGAGCAGATTCGTGCACAGGTGCCCGATGTGGGCATCACCACGGATGTAATCGTGGGCTTCCCCGGTGAGACGGAGGAGGATTTTCAAACCACCCTGCATTTCGCGGAAAAGTGTGGCTTTGCCAAGATGCATATTTTCCCCTATTCTAAGCGCAAGGGTACGCCGGCGGAGAAGTTGCCGAACCAAGTGGATGAAGCGGTGAAGAGCGAGCGTGCGGCGCGTTTGGCAGCGGTGGATGAGAAGCTGCACCATGCTATGCTGGAGTCCATGGTGGGCAAGGTTGTGGAGGTATTGTTCGAGCAGCCTGTGGACGCAGCCCATATGGAGGGCCTTTGTGGGCCGTATTTGCGCGTTGTTGTGCCGGGGACGGAAGAACTTGCCAACACTATTGCCCAAGTGAAGATTACTGGCATAGTTGACGACTGGCTTGAAGGGGAAATAGTATAGTAAACGCTCCAAGTGGTACCTATGACGTGCACGGATTTGATGACTAGACTATTACCAAAATTAAATTAGCTTGTAACTTAAATGGTTTAGGTAGTACGACAAAAGTAAATTGGCAGAAAGTGTGTACCCATGACGTGCGTTAACGGAACGTATTTCGGCCGCGGAAGAACCACGATGATGGCACGAAAAAAGCTAGCAACGGACAGGCTCCTTCGTCCGCGAACCGCCTCGCCACGCTACAGCAGGTTTTTCTCTTGACGGATTAAGCGGTCTATGTGGGCTTGCTAATCTAGAAAACGGAATCCGTGCACGGCATGGGTACCACTTGATGCCATGATGTTAGTTTACATAAAAATTTTCTGTGCAATTAGCAGGATTTTACGTCTTTTTCTAGAAGTAAGACAAGCTAGAAAAAGGACGAGAGGAGGGACATGAACATGGCTGAGGATTGCATTTTTTGCAGAATTATTAAGGGGGAAATTCCCTCTACCAAGGTATATGAAGACGACAAGATGATCGCGATTAACGACGTGGCCCCGGCGGCGCCCGTGCACGTGCTGCTGCTCCCCAAGGAGCACACCGCCAATATCACCACTGCGGACCCTGAATTAGTTGCCTACATGCTGAGCAAAGTGAAGCTGATTGCTGAAAAAACCGGTATTGCCGAAAAGGGCTTCCGCGTTGTCATCAACACCGGTGACGACGGTGGTCAAACCGTAAAGCATTTGCATATTCACATCATCGGCGGCAAAGTATTGGGCTGGCCTCCGTGCTGAAAATCTTGACAAATGTTGTCTTTTCCTGTATAATAGGTCAGTAAGTGTTTTTAGGTGGCAACACCTAATTACTTAATTTGCAGATACACTTCCCTAAGTGTGTGGAGGGAGGGAGAACAGATGGCAGAAATTAAAGTTGGCAAGAATGAAACTTTAGACAGCGCACTGCGCAGATTTAAAAG
>SFRS01000062.1 GCA_004562175.1 bacterium
CGGACTTTTCGTTGAACTGCCGAACACGGTAGAGGGCAAAATAGATGTACGCTCACTGTCGGAAAATTACTTCGAGGTAAGAAACGGCATCGCTCTTTATGATGGTGTAGCCGGCACTATGTATACTATAGGCGACAAGGTTCGTGTAAAGTGCATCAACGCAAATGTCAACTTAGGACAGATCGACTTTGAGCTTATCAAAGTCTACACAGACGATTCAGACGGCGACAAAGCCGAATAATAAACAAAAATCGAGAGGAGAAGAATTAAAATGGCAAACGAAAAGAAAGAACACAAGGATCTGCGTGACGTAAAGGCGTTCAAGGCAGTAGGTCAGGGTGTTGAAAAGGTAGGAAAGATCAAGTTTGTAAGCGAGTTCAAGGACTTCATATCCAAGGGCAATGTTATGGATATGGCTGTTGGCGTAATTATCGGCGGTGCCTTTGGCAAAATCGTAGGCTCCTTGGTTAGCGATGTTATTATGCCTCCCATTGGCATGGCCCTGGGCAAGATGGATTTTAAAAATCTCTTCATCGCATTAAATGGCAAGGATTATGCAACCTTGGAGGCTGCAAAAAAAGCTGGTGCTCCCGTGCTGGCCTATGGTAGCTTCGTGAACACCATTGTAGACTTTTTGATTTTAGCCTTTGTAGTATTTCTTATGGTTAAGCAAATCAACAGGCTGACCCCGCCGCCAGCTCCTAAACCGGAGCCCCGCCTGTGTCCTTATTGCAAGAGTGAAATCGCTGATGATGCCACTCGTTGCCCCCACTGCACTTCTCAATTAGACGGCAAATAATTTTCTTCTCATAAAAATTAGCATCGGAAGCCATAAATACTCGCTTCCGATGCTTTTTTAATTGCTAAAACATGCTTGATAATGTATAATAATGTGAGATTATCTGCTTGCTATTTTACGGCAAGCTTAAATATTTAAGGGAGGTCATTAGATGTCTGTCTTTGACGTATTACAGGAGCGTGGCTTCATTAAACAAATGTCCCACGAAGCTGAAATTAAAGAATTATTAGAGAAAGAAAAAATCACTTTTTATATCGGGTTTGACCCCACCGCCGACAGCCTGCATGTAGGCCACTTCATCGCCCTGATGATGATGAGCCATATGCAAAAGGCCGGCCATCGTCCCATTGTACTCCTGGGGGGCGGCACCGGCATGGTTGGCGACCCCAGTGGCAAGGACGAAATGCGCAAGATGCTCACTCCTGAATTCATTGCCCACAACATTGCTTGCTTCAAAAAGCAAATGAGCCGTTTCATCGACTTCAGCGAGGGTAAAGCCATCATTGCTAACAACGCTGATTGGTTGCTGAATTTGAATTATGTCAATCTGCTCCGTGAGGTAGGCGTGCATTTTTCTGTAAACCGCATGCTGACCGCCGAATGCTTTAAAAAGCGTTGGGAAAAGGGCCTGACCTTCTTCGAATTCAACTACATGATTATGCAATCCTATGACTTCTGGAAGCTGCATCAGGACTATAACTGCGTGATGGAGCTGGGCGGTGACGACCAATGGTCCAATATGCTGGGTGGTGTGGAGCTGATTCGTCGCAAGGAGCAAAAGCCCGCTTACTGCATGACTTGCAAGCTCTTGACCAATAGTGAAGGCAAGAAGATGGGCAAAACAGAAAAGGGTGCCCTGTGGCTGGATCCGGAGAAAACCTCTCCCTATGATTTCTACCAATACTGGCGTAATGTCAACGACAGCGACGTGGAAAACTGCTTGGCACTCTTGACTTATCTGCCCATGGACGAGGTGCATCGTCTGGCAAGCCTGAAGGACGCAGCTATCAACGAAGCAAAAAAAGTGCTGGCCTTCGAGGTTACTAAGCTGGTTCACGGCGAGGAGGAAGCACTCAAGGCTCAGGCTGCTACCGAAGCGCTCTTTGGTGGCGGCGCTGATTTGAGCAACGTGCCCACCATCGAGATTACGGCCGAGGAGATGACTGCCAAGGTTATCGACGTGCTCACCGCTGCTAAGATTTTCAGCAGCAAGCGCGAAGCACGCCAAATGATTACCCAAGGCGGACTGACTGTAAAAGAAGAAATCCTGAAGGACCCGGAAGCAACCTTGAGCGCTGACATGTTCGACGCTGACAAGAGCCTTTTGATCCGCAAGGGTAAAAAGAAATATTTCCGCCTGCTGGTGAAATAATAGAGAAGACTTGTAGGGGCGCATCTGGCAAGGTCCCCCCCTATTTTATTGAAAAGCAGTATTTTGAGGGGAAGCTGCTTGACTAATGGATTTGGGAGTATGTGATGAATAATAATAATATGAGCTTAGCAAAAATCCTGCCCATCGGCTTGATGCTGTTTTCCTTTTTCTTTGGCGCAGGTAATTTGATTTTCCCCCCTGCTTTGGGACAAATGGCCGGTGACAACCTGCCAACTGCCATTTTGGGCTTCTGCATCAGCGGTGTAGGCCTGCCCTTGTTGGGCATTTTGGCCATGGCAATTTTGGATGGCGATGACCCCGATGAATTGGCTAGTCCCATGTGTCCTGCCTTTGGCAAGGCTATCACGATTTTGTGCGCCCTGACCATCGGACCTTTCTTCGCCATTCCTCGTACTGCAGCTGTGTCCTTTGATACGGGCATTTTGTTGCTGCTGCCGGAGGGCTACGAAACCATGGGTCTTGTGCTTTATTCCATCTTTTTCTTTGCCTTGACTTATTTTCTTTCTGTTAATCCGTCCAAAATTGTTGATAATATCGGCAAAATCATGTCCCCTCTGCTGTTAATCTGCTTGGGCATTTTGATTTTCTGCGTTATCACCGACCCTATGGGTGCATTGCAGCCCGCCAACAACGTTTATAAAAACGCACCCTTTTTCAAAGGCTTCCAGGAGGGCTACAACACCATGGACCTTTTATGCACCATGCTTTACGGTGCTGCTACCTTGAAGGCGATTGAGTCCCAAGGTATCACCGAGCAAAAGCAGCTGACCAAGGTATGCATTTACGCCGGTATTATTGCCGCAATCTGCCTGGCCTTGATTTATGGTGCTTTGGCTTATGCCGGTGCTGCCAGCACTGCTGCCTTTGGCATGGTATCTAATGGTGGACAGCTGCTGAATATGATCAGCGTGCACTACATGGGCTTCCCGGGACAAGTGGTTTTGGCCTTGATTATTTTCTTCGCCTGCATCACCACCTCCATCGGTCTCACCACCTCCATCAGCAGCTATTTTAATCAGCTTAGCGGTGGTCGCGTCCAATACCAACGCTTCTGCGTGTATATCTGTCTGTTTAGCTTGGTAGTGGCCAACTTTGGCCTGAACAATATTATCAAGTTCTCCATTCCGGTTATTTGCATGCTTTATCCCATCGTTATCGCCATTGTGATTTTGAACGTGGGCCAAAGCATCTTTAAGCGTGATAAGGCCATCTTCCGCATTTGCTTGACCTTGACCACCATCTTCGCCATTTTCGATGGTCTCAGAGCCGGTGGCTTCGATTTGCGGGCTTTGGATAGCTTCTTGACCCAGTACCTACCCTTCTTTGATGTGGGCTTTGGCTGGTTGCTGCCCTGCTTTGGTGGTATTTTGTTGGGTTATCTGTACCGCATGGTGTGCCCCAATAAATAATTTCCCACATATTATTACAGAAACACAAAAGCCGTTAGGTGAGTTACACAGCTCACTTAACGGCTCTTTTTATACATGAAATAACCAGGTTTTGCCAATAGAATTCTGCATGCTCATATATTACGAATAAATGTTTCGAGTAACGTTTCGTTACACGAATCTCACAAGTAATTCTAGCGTGAGAGCACTGAAAATGGTATAATAAAATGTAATCTTGTGAAAAAATGCAAGCTGATAATGGTAACGTACTTGAAAGCGAGATATGTGGACTGAATTGTTTCAGCTTTTGCAGGCAAAAGGAGGTATGCTATGCCTATAGAATATTATCTTTTAATCGCAGGCGTGATTTTAATGAGTGTGGAGCTGGCCGTGCCGGGCTTCGGTATCTTCGGCATCGGGGGCCTGATTTGTTTGACAGGCGGTGGCTATTTCCTCTTGGGCGGTGGCTTTCCTGCGTTGGCCGTGCTCTTGGGCTTTTACGTGGTGGCGGCCTTGGTGCTGGCCTTTTTGTGCGTATATTTGCCCAAGGAGAGCAAGTGGAATCCCTTCGTACTGTGGGACAAGCAGCAAAACAGCGCGGGCTACACTGGTGGCAGCGATTTTTCAGCGCTGCTGGGCAAGCAAGGCGTGGCCTTGACTACTCTGCGACCGGCAGGCACCGTGCTCATTGAAGGCAAGCGCTACGATGTGAGCAGCTTGGGTGATTATATCACCAAGGATAGCAAAATCATCGTCACCAAGGTGGAAGGCAGCAAGCTTTTTGTAGATTTAGTAAAGGAGTGATTTGGAGTGGATTTGTTAATTAGCGCTATTTTTGGCAGTGGCTTTATGTTTATTTTGGCCATTGTAGGTATTGCGGTGTTTTTGAATTTTGTGCCGTTAGGGCTGTGGATTAGCGCCATTGCCGCAGGCGTCAACGTGGGGATTTTTAACTTAATTGGTATGCGTTTGCGTCGTGTACCTGCTTCCCAAATCGTGCTGCCCTTGATCAAGGCCAACAAGGCAGGCTTGGACGTGAACGTGAACCAGTTGGAGGCACATTATCTGGCCGGTGGTAATGTTGACAGAGTAATTGATGCCTTGATTGCAGCTCACCGAGCTCAAATCGATTTGAGCTTTGAACGGGGCTGTGCCATTGATTTGGCAGGTCGTAATGTGCTGGAGGCAGTGCAGATGAGCGTTAACCCTGAGGTTATCGAAACTCCTGTGGTCAGCGCCGTGGCTAAGGACGGCATTGAGCTGAAGGTTAAGGCTCGCGTAACCGTGCGCGCCAACATTGACCGTTTGGTAGGTGGTGCTGGTGAAGCAACTATTATTGCCCGCGTAGGCGAGGGTATCGTTACTAATGTAGGCTCCAGTGATGACCATAGTAAGGTGCTGGAAAACCCCGACTTTATTTCTAAAACCGTGCTGGATAAGGGCTTGGATGCAGGCACTGCCTTCGAGATTTTGTCCATTGATATTGCGGATGTGGATGTGGGCCGTAACATTGGCGCCGCCCTGATGACCGACCAGGCCGAGGCCGACAAGCGTATTGCCCAAGCTCGGGCCGAGGAACGCCGTGCTATGGCAGTGGCCAAGGAGCAGGAAATGAAGGCCTATACCCAAGAGATGCAGGCCAAGGTTGTGGAAGCTCAGGCTAAGGTGCCTGCCGCTATGGCTGCAGCCTTGGAGAGCGGTCGTTTGGGCGTGATGGACTATTATCGGCTGAATAATATTCAGGCTGATACCCAAATGCGCCGCACGATTGCGGAGGTAAGTCCCGATGTGACCAGCGAAGGAGCTGACAAGCCCGCCGGTAAATAAGAGGTAGCAAGATGTTTGATTTACTAGATAATCTAGTGCCCATGGTGATCCTCTTTATGCTGCTCAGGGGCATTTTGGATGTGCTTT
>SFRS01000063.1 GCA_004562175.1 bacterium
AAGCTGCTCCTGCTGGATGAGCCTGCTGCAGGCATGAACCCTCAGGAAACCCACGAGCTCATGGAAATGATTCGTTGGATTCGTGAAAAGTTTGACCTTTCTATCCTGCTCATTGAGCATGATATGAGCTTAGTTATGGGTGTGTGCGAGCGAATCTATGTACTGGAATATGGCATGAAGATTGCTGAGGGCACTCCTGATGAAATTAAGAGCAACAGCCGTGTAATTGAAGCATATCTGGGCGAGGAGGTAATCAACTAATGTTAAGAGTTGAAGATATTAATGTCTATTACGGCGCTATTCACGCCATTAAAGGCATCAGCCTCGATGTTCCCGATGGTGAAATTGTTGCGCTGATTGGTTCTAACGGTGCAGGTAAATCCACAACCTTGCGCACCATTTCCGGTCTCATGAAGCCAAAAACCGGTAAAATCATTTATGAAGGCAATGATATTGCCGGTGTACCTGCTCATAAAATCGTTGGCATGGGCCTGTGCCAGGTTCCCGAGGGGCGTCATGTTTTTGCCAACATGACTGTTTTGGAAAACCTGGAGCTAGGCGCTTATCTGAGAAAGGATAAGGAAGGCATTGCCAAGGATATGCAGGATGTTTTTGAAAAATTCCCTCGTCTGTTAGAGCGTAAGGAACAAATCGCCGGCACCTTGTCCGGTGGTGAGCAGCAAATGCTGGCTATGGGCCGCGCTCTCATGAGTCGTCCGAAATTATTACTTTTGGATGAGCCTTCCATGGGTCTTGCCCCCTTGCTGGTTAAGGAAATTTTTAATATAATAAAAGAAATCAATGCTGGCGGCACTACTATTCTTTTGGTAGAGCAAAACGCAAATATGGCATTGTCCATTGCTGATAAAGCATATGTTCTGGAAACCGGCCGTATTACCCTGAGCGGTACTGCCCAAGAGCTGGCAAGCAGCGAGGAAGTACGCAAGGCATATTTGGGCGGCTAACAAGAGGAGGTCATTTCATGTTAGTTAAGGATTTTATGACTAAAGACGTCGTTACCGTGCGCGAGGATCAATCCATGCTGGAAGCTCGTGAGGTTATGCGCAGCAAAAAGCTGTACAGCCTGCCGGTAGTGGACGATATTTCCCGTGTGCGCGGTATCATCACTGTGGATGATATCGGCAAGGCATCTCCCAGCGACAGCTCCACTCTGTCCCGTTATGAAGCTAATTATCTTTTAGGTCGTTTGAAGGTCAAGGATGTTATGAGCCGCACGGTGGTAACCTTGGACAGCGAGGATACCATTGAATATGTTGCTTACAATCTGTACAAGCATAAGATTAATGCTCTGCCGGTATTGGGTCGTGATGGCAAGCTTTGCGGCATCATTTCCCGTAGCGACATGTTCCGCTCCTTTGTAGAAATGATGGGCGTAAACCAGAGCTGCACTCGTTTCACCGTACATGCTCCTGACAAGGTAGGTGTGGTAGCCGAAATTACCAATATCATGAAAGAGGATGGCATTAATATCATTTCCTTGGCTACCTTGCAAAACGGAAATGGTACCGCAGAAATCACTATTCGTTGCCGTTTGAACAATAATGGCTTGGATATTATTGAGCAAATTCGTGAGGCTGGCTATGAAGTAACCGATATCATGTCCTTGGATGGTTTGGAATGATGCTTTCCGGAGTGTCCGTACACGTTGGTGATGTGGTAAAAATGAAAAAGGCCCACCCCTGTGGCAGCAGTGAGTGGGAAATTACTCGCACCGGCGTGGATTTTGTTATGAAGTGCTGCGGTTGCGGTCGCTTTGTGATGCTGAACCGCGCCAAGTTCGAAAAGGCTGCGAAGGCTGTAGTGCGTAGCAACCAGCAGCCGGAAAAATAATACTGTTATCCCTATATCTCCTTTCCCTAGAGATAAAGAAAACCGCTACGATGTTTGCAGGCGTCGTGGCGGTTTTTCGTTTGTCTAAAAGCTTTCTCTGGAGACCGATTGTAGTAGAAAAAGCCGTTTTTAGGCTGCTATAGGCTGCAATAGGTGGCAATCCGCGATTAACGTGAAAAAATTGCAAACTCCTCAAAAAATGACGATTTTTGTTCAATTTGCTATTGTACTTTCCTGTGATTGTGGTACAATCTAAACAACAAATAAATGCTTCGGCAAGGGGAGAGTGGGCATGAAGAAAGAGAAATATTTTCAACTCAGCCGCACAGCGGTAGAAAAATTAGCGGAGGAATTTGGTACACCGCTATTGGTGCTTTCTTTGAAGGAAGTCAAAAAAAGCTACAATGTTTTGAGAAAGTATTTACCACGGGTCAAGGTGCATTATGCTATAAAGGCCAACCCTCACCCCGAGATTTTGCGGGTAATGGCGGAATTAGGCTCCTGCTTTGATGTGGCCTCCGACGGCGAGATTCACACTCTGCACGATATGGGTGTGGCTGGCTCACGCATGATTTATGCTAATCCTGTAAAGCTTGGTGTGGGTCTCGAGGCCTGTCGCCAATGCGGCGTCAGCAAAATGACCTTTGACAGTGCTAGTGAAATAGAAAAAATTAAGAATAAATTACCTCATGCTACGGTGCTGCTGCGCTTGCGCATAGATAATTCTTCTGCGCATGTGGATTTGAATAAAAAGTTTGGTGCTTCTCGTGAAAATGCTTTGGAGCTAATGCTGAAGGCCAAGGAGGCAGGGCTTGATATGGCTGGCATTGCCTTCCATGTGGGCAGCCAAACCGTAAGCTCCGACCCTTATTTGTACGCCATGGATATTGCTCGTGAGCTTTTTGAGGAGGCTGAGGCTGCAGGCCTGCATTTAAGAATTTTAGACATCGGCGGTGGTTTCCCCATTCCTGAGCCCAAGGTGAAGTTCAATCTGCCCGAAATGCTCAAGCAAATTGCGGCGCGTTTGGATGAGGATTTTCCGGAGACAGAAATTTGGGCGGAGCCGGGCCGCTATATTTGCGGCACGGCGGTGAATTTGATTACTAGCGTGGTGGGCGTCACTGAGCGTGGTGGCCAGCCCTGGTACTTCTTGGACGAGGGACTTTATGGCACCTTTTCCGGGGTTTTGTTTGACCAGTGGGATTTCAAGCTCATTAGCTTTAAGGAGAGCGAGGAAAAGGTGGCCGCCACCTTCGCCGGCCCCAGCTGTGATAGCTTGGACATTATGTTCCGCGGACGCATGACTGCACCTCTTGAAGTGGGCGATTTGCTTTTGGTGCCTTCCTGCGGTGCTTATACATCTGCCTCTGCTACCACCTTCAACGGCTTTAGCAAGGCTCGGTTTGTGGTCTGGGAAAAGGTGCAGGATATTGCGGGGGAACAAACCACATTAGCAAAATGATAGATTTTTAATAATAACGAAGCCGCTCTCTGAACGCCAGAGAGCGGCTGCTTTTTTTAAATCACCCTATATTTCAAGGCTCCAACCTTTATGCATGGCAACTACATTGCCTTTGGTAGAGAGATTGCGAAAATCTTCCACGGCATTTACATGCATGGGTATGATAGTAGTACGCTCATCCGCACAGATTGAAAGAGTACGCTCTAAGGTATCAATGCTGGCGTGGCCGCCGCTATGCAAGGGGATAAACCTGTCCCCCCAAAGCTCACTTAGTGCCTTTAGCTCTGCATCGCGCTCAACGTAACCCTCCCACAGGGAATAAATAATGGCGCTTTCATTACCGTATTTTTCGTAGAACTTCTTAGCAAAACCTAATTGGCTCATACGCATAGCAATGACAAGACCGTTTTTGTGGAAATCAGTGCTATCGAAATCCTTCTTATAGAACTCAGAGCTGCTGTTCTCAGCTACAATCTGCAGGATATCCTTTTGGTAGGCATCAAGACAAAGCTTCTTATCCGTATAGTAAGCAGCGTTGCTCATGCTAAGAATACTGTCGATATTGGTGGAGGAGCCAAGGTAGAGGACGTATTTGTATTTAGCGCACACCTCTTGCATTTCTTTACAAAGTTCCCACTCGCTAAACTCTTTATCGTCTCGGCCAAGCATAGTGCCTTCGATAAGGAGTACATCTACTTTGCCAACGTAGTAGTTTAGAAGCTGGAAGAACTTTTTGCCGGTATAGCCGTGGCTGCGAAAATCACCGGTAAAAAAGATGCGTTTGCCGCCAACGGTAATCAAGTAGGCCAGGGCATCAAAAGCGGAGTGGTCAATTCGTAAGGGGCGCACGGTGAAGGGGCCGATTTCCATATCACGTCCAAAATCAGCTAGGGTGAAAACATTAGCTCTTTCAAGGCAGGCTATGCTGTTGTCGCTAGGATCTAGATGCCCGGCGTTTTTGAGCCTGTTTTTGGTTGCAAGGCTGATATCCCTGCAGACCTTACTCATATATACGGGAACTTCAGGTAACAAATAGCGTAAAAGGCCGATGTGGTCTTCGTGATAGTGGGAAATGAGCACACCATCACAGTCAGGCGTGCCGCAGGTGACGCCTGCAATTTGTGGGTTAAGCTCGTTCACATCAGCAGGAAAGGTACGGCCGAAGGGCTCAAATTGAAGCTCTGCCCCCATATCAATAATCAGGCGGTGGTTATTGTATTTGATTTCGGTGATGCCGCCACCGATGCGTTCGGGTTCTTTGTGAAAGAAAATCTCTACCATATGCATTCCTCCCATCCAAAAACTCTATCTAAATATTATACTTAAAGGTTTGGCCTTAAGAATCATGCGCAGTTAAAACCAATAACCTTGGTTGCCGTATTTTGTGACTTAGGCAGTATATCACTGGGGATATCAGCGGCGGTAAGAATACTGATGCTGTCCTTGTCCCAGCTTCTATCGCTGCCTTCATCATATATGCGCAAGGATTGCTGCATAATCATTTGCTCCAGCAGATTACGCACGAAGCGTCCATTGCCGAAGTCATTTTGTTTAGCAGCCTGCTTGAAAATCTCAAGGGCTTTGGCCTTGGCACCATTGCTAAGGTTATAGGCTCTTTCTTTTAGCATCAGCTCTAGGATATCAAGGAGCTCCTTGGCATTGTAATCAGGAAATTCTAGGTGAAAGCCGATGCGGCTACGCAAGCCTTCATTGGCATCCAAGAATCTTTGCATGGGCTTTGGATAGCCCGCAAAGATTACAACGGTATTTTCGCGGTTATTTTCCATTTCCTGGACTATTGTGTTGATAGCTTCATCACCATAATGACCGCGATAGCCATCAACAAGAGAGTAGGCCTCATCAATGAAGAGCACACCGCCTTTGGCTCTCTCAAAGGCTTTCTTGACTTTGACTGCTGTGTGGCCAAGATACTGGCCTACTAGGTCAGCACGACCACATTCAATAAAGGTAGGAGCATCAGTGATGCCTTCTTTGGCAAAGATTTGAGCCAGCAGGCGGGCAACGGTGGTTTTGGCAGTGCCGGGGTTACCGGTAAACAGCATGTGCCTAGAAAACCCCATTTTATCAAG
>SFRS01000064.1 GCA_004562175.1 bacterium
GGAGAAGAATTTGATGCCATTGTCCTCAAAGGGATTATGGGATGCAGAAATAACCACGCCTGCGTTGGCCTTCACCACGGAGGTGAGGAAGGACACAGCCGGAGTGGGCATCACGCCCAACAAATGGGCATTGCCACCGGCACTGCAAATGCCTGCGGCCAGCGCCGCCTCCAGCATTTGGCCGCTGCGACGAGTGTCGCGACCGATAATAATCTTGGGAGCATGACCCTCCCTGCTAAAATATTTTGCGGCGGCATAGCCCAGCTTAAAGGCCAGCTCCGGCGTCAGCTCCACATTGGCCACGCCACGCACACCATCAGTACCAAACATTCTTGCCATTATATATACCTCCCTAATTTACTACTGTAAAATATGGTAAAAATTCAGTCTAAGCACGCGTTAAAAAATCGCTTTTGAACGGAATGATTAATAATTTCGTATCTTTATTTTATAGGCGCAAATCTAGTCATAATTGCCCGTGCCACATGATAGCCATCCAAGGCGGCGCTCATGATGCCGCCGGCGTAGCCGGCGCCCTCGCCGCAGGGGTACAGCAAATCGTGGGTCACAGAAACATAGCTTTGCCTGTCGCGCTCGATGCGCACAGGGGCCGAGGTGCGCGTTTCCACGCCCGTGAGCAGTGCTCCGCCATCGTCGTAGCCCGTGAGCTTTTTGCCAAAGCTCACTATGCCCTGCCGCAGCGTGTCCGTCACATAGCCGGGCAACACCTTGTCCAGCGCGCAGGCAGTCAAGCCCGGCCTGTAAGAGCCCTGCACAAGGCTCGTCAAATCCGGCGTACTCTTTGCCAAAAAGCTAGCGAAATTTTGCGCCGGCGCGTGGTAATTGCCACCGCCCAGCGCAAAGGCCAAACGCTCGTACTGGCGCTGGAACTCCACGCCGTCCAAGGGCTGCGCGCCGAAATCCTCGGCGCTCACGTTCACCACCAGCGCACTGTTGGCAATGCCGCTGTCGCGTTTAAACATGCTCATGCCATTCACGACCACGCCGCCGGGCTGCGGCCACCACCTGTCCGCCCGGACACATGCAAAAGGAGTAAGCCGTGCGGCTTTTGTCAGGCGTGTGGTAGACGAGGGCGTAATCCGCCGCTCCCAGCAAATGGTTGCCGGCAAAGCTGCCATACTGCGCCCTATCAATGAGCTCCTGGGGATGCTCGATGCGCACGCCGATGGCGAAGGGCTTGCTCACAATGCCAACGCCCTTGGCCGCCAGCATGGCGTAGGTGTCGCGGGCACTGTGCCCGCAGGCCAGCACCACGGCCCCGGCGGTGATGCGTTCACCGCTATCCAAGACCACGCCCTGCACAGTATTTCCCGCCATTACTAAATCCTTTACATGGGCTTCGTAGCGAATACTGCCGCCCAAGTCACAAATGCGCTTGCTCAAGCCTGTGACCATGGCCCGCAGCTTATCGGTGCCCACATGGGGCTTGTGCTCCCAGAGGATGTTTTCCGGCGCACCGGCGTCCACGAAAAGCTGCAAAATCTCGGCCATAACAGGGTCGTTGACGCGAGTGGTCAGCTTGCCATCGGAAAAGGTGCCGGCACCGCCCTCGCCAAACTGCACGTTGCTGGCCGGGTCAAACTCGCCCGTGCGCCAAAAGCGGTCCACATCCGTGACCCTTTGGGCCACGGGCTTGCCCCGCTCCAAAAGCAGCGGCCTATAGCCATACTCCGCCAGCTCGAGCGCTGCCAAAAGCCCTGCCGGGCCCGCACCAATCACCACCGGTGGCGCCGCCATTGGCAGCGCGCCCAGGGTAACCTCCTGCCTAGCAGGAGCCTCATACAGCGACACATCCCGGTCCCCCAAGAGGCGCTTGCCCAAGCGACTATTTTTATTCACATCCACCTCAGCCAAAACGTGATGATTGAGGCAGATTTCGTTCTTTTTGCGTGCGTCCACCGCCTTGCGCAAAAGCTTCACCTGCCCCAAAGCGTTAGCAGGTAAGCCCAGCTTTTTGCACAGGGCCTGCTCCAAGCTGCATTCATGGAGCAGACTAATCCGCACATTGTTGATTTTTAGCTGCATCATTTATTGACTTTGCCTTTCCACTGACAGGCGAATCTGCACCGTGCGCAGCTCAGGAATGACCTTCTCAGGCAAATCCAGCTCCGCTGCCAACACAGTACTGCCTAACAGCTTGGATACGTCCACGGGCTTGGTATTGATGGCCTTCAGCTCCTTGAGCAGGGAAGGAGGCGCCGTAATGCGCACCTTGTCCGGCAAAATTTCTGCCTTGGTCACGGTGACGCCCTTGGGCAGCTCGCCGCTGACCACCAGCTTCACAGGAATATCCACGGACAGCATCTGGCTTACCATGGTAGCCTGCACCATCACCCGTTCGGGAATAATTTTCATATTAGGAATATCATAACCATCATCACTGACGGCCACAAGCTCGCTCTCAGCCTGGAAATCCCCCTGATGGTCCGTCACATCAATGGGAGCCACAACTTTATTGACCTTGTCAATACGGTGTGTTGCGCCACGCAGGGTAACCTCCGCCGGCGTAATGACGCTGTGACCAATGGTCAAATCGTTAGAAACAGCGCCCACAATGCGGGTGATAACGGGGACCCTCTTTTCGCTGACGGTGTCCACATAAACAGAAACCTCGCTGGGAACCACCTGCACCACATCGCCGGCCCCAAAGCTAACCTTTACCGGTACACTTTGCTGACCCTCGGTCACATTTTTCAGATTCAGGGAGGCCGTAATTTTGTTTTCTAAATTATCGCTGACCTTGGTTCTGGTACCACGAATCTTCACCACAACCTTATTAGGCACATTGAAAACCATCATATTGCTGGGCAAATTCATCTGCTGCAGCCGCACCTCCACATTGCGCTCCACAATGGGATTTTGGTCCGTCATTACATAAACCCACAAACCACAGGCCACCAAAAGGCAGATGACGCGAGCAAGCAAATTTTCCTTGCGTATTAAATCCTCGAAAAATCTCATTTTTTCTCACCGCCCAACATGCCCTTGATTTTATCCAGCAGATTATCCTTGCTGGATGTATGCGGCTGCACAATAGCATTGCGCAAAATATCCTTCACATCATCCACAGTCAAATAGCGCATGAGCTCGCCGTTGCGGGCAATGGAAATAGCACCTGTTTCCTCGCTGACCACCAGCACCATGGCGTCGGATTGCTCGGACATACCAATGGCGGCCCGGTGGCGGGTGCCCAGCTCCTGGCTCAAATTGCGGTTTTCTGTGAGGGGCAACAGGCAGCAGGCTGCCACCACCCGATTGCCACGAATAACAACCGCACCATCGTGCAGGGGAGTATCCTTGACAAAAATATTTTGAATCAAGCCGCTGCTTACTAGGCCATCGATGGGCACACCGGTCTCAATGCGCTCCACAAGACCCGTAGCACGCTCAAAAACCATCAGCGCGCCCACCTTAGCAGCGCTCATAACCTTGGTAGCATGGGCCACTGCCTCCAGCATATCATCCAGCTCCTGCTCGTCCAGCTCGCTGCCCTTGCGAAAGAGCTTGCCACGGCCGATTTGCTCCAAAGCACGGCGCAGCTCCGGCTGGAAAACGACGGGCAGGGCTACCATGATCACCGTCATGCTCTTTTCCAACAGCCAGCTAATAACATGCAGATTCAGGGTGCGACAAATAATCATAAAGGCCACCAGCACCAAAAGGCCCTTGACCAAGGTTGCCGCACGGGTGTTCTTCAGCATCAAATATAAACGATAGAGGAAATAGGCCACCACCACAATATCGATAATATCAAGAATACCGATAGTGGCAATCAAGCCCTGCAGTTGTACAATCATAGATTTCACCTACCATGTCATATCTATACTATAAACAGTTTAGAAGGTATCAACTTAATCCATCTTGAGAATCGCCATGAAGGCCTCTTGCGGCAGCTCCACGCTCCCCACCTGCTTCATGCGCTTTTTGCCTTCCTTTTGCTTCTCCAGCAGCTTGCGCTTACGGCTGATATCGCCGCCATAGCACTTGGCCAGCACGTCCTTGCGCATAGCGCGCACATTCTCGCGGGCAATAACCTTGTTACCAATGGCTGCCTGCACGGGGATTTCGAACATCTGGCGCGGGATAATGCTGCGCAGCTTTTCTACCAGCTGGCGACCGCGCACCTGGGCGCTTTCCTTGTGCACAATGGCGCTCAAGGCGTCCACGGGCTCGCCGTTCAAAAGGATATCCACCTTCACCAAATTGGAATAACGATAGCCGCTAAGCTCGTAGTCCAGGGAGGCATAGCCGCGGGTAGCGGATTTCAGTCTATCAAAATAGTCGAAAATAATTTCGCTCAAGGGCAGGGCATAGTGAATCATGACGCGGGTATCATCAAGATAGGTCATGTTGTCATATTCACCGCGCTTTTCCTGGCTCAGCTCCATAACCGCGCCCACATAATCCTTGGGCACAATGATGGTGGCGTTCACATAGGGCTCCTCCACGTGGTCAATGACCGTGGGGTCCGGGAAGAGGGAAGGATTATCCACCATTTCCACATCGCCGTTAGTACGAATTACTTCGTAAATAACGTTGGGGGCGGTGGTAATCAAGGCCAGATTATATTCACGCTCCAGACGCTCCTTGATGACATCCATATGCAAAAGGCCCAAGAAGCCGCAGCGGAAGCCAAAGCCCAAGGCAGTGGAGGTTTCAGGCTCGAACACCAAGGAAGCATCGTTGAGCTGCAGCTTTTCCAAGGCGTCCCGCAAATTGTCGTAATCGCTGTTTTCCACAGGATAAAGGCCGCAGTAAACCATGGGAGTGGCCTTGCGATAGCCGGGTAGAGCGCGCTCCGCCGGACGATTGGCGTCGGTGACAGTGTCGCCCACGCGAGCATCCCGCACGTTTTTGATGCTGGCAGCAAAGAAGCCAACCTGGCCCTCCTCCAGCTCCTCCACGTTCACAATGCCGGGCTTGAAATAGCCCACCTCGGTGACCTCGAACTCGGCACCGGTAGCCATCATGCGAATTTTCATACCCTTTCTGATGCGTCCTTCCATGACGCGGATATAAAGCACAACGCCCTTATAAGCATCGAACTTGGAGTCGAAAACAAGAGCCTTCAAGGGTGCTTCGCTGTCGCCCTCCGGAGCAGGAATGCGCTCCACGATGGCCTCCAAAACCTCCTCGATACCAAGGCCGGTTTTCGCACTGCACAGCACAGCGTCGCTGGCATCAATACCGATGACATCCTCGATTTCCTTCTTCACATGCTCCGGGTCAGCGCTGGGTAAATCGATTTTATTGATAACGGGAATAATTTCCAAATCATTGTCCAGGGCCAGATACACATTAGCCAAGGTTTGGGCTTCAATGCCTTGCGTGGCGTCGATGACCAAGAGGGCGCCCTCACAGGCTGCCAAAGCGCGGGACACCTCATAGGTGAAGTCCACATGGCCGGGGGTGTCGATGAAGTTCAGCATATATTCCTCCCCGTTACGAGCCTTATACATGCTGCGCACAGCCTGAGCTTTGATAGTAATACCACGCTCACGCTCCAAATCCATGGAGTCCAAAATTTGCTCCTCCATCTCTCTTTTGCTCAATGTTCCAGTATATTCTATCAATCTGTCAGCCAGCGTAGATTTGCCATGATCTATATGGGCAATAATAGAAAAGTTGCGGATATTTTTTCCAATCATAGAAATGCTCTAAGCTCCTTTTGCAGAATAGTTATTTTTTCAGTATTAATTATTATAACATTTTACAGTCAAGGCTGTAAACAATAAAGCGAGCAAACTCCATTTTTCTTCAGCGCAGGCCTTGCTTCTCCGACCTTCGGCGTGCAGCAATACACTTTTGCCGGCTGCCCCAGGCCTCTCCTTAATCTCTGTAAATATTTTTACAAACCCCTTGCGCTAAGGGCGTGAATATGTTAGAATATTGCAGTACAAGAATTATCAGGAGGTGAAATTCGTTGCCGAACATTAAATCTTCCATCCGCAGTGTAAAGACCGACGCAGAACGTCGTGCAAAGAACGCTCCGGTTAAAGCAGCTGTTCGTAATGCTTCCCGTAAAGTAGTTGCTATGACTGAAACCGCAGCTAAAGAAGACGCTCAAGCTACTCTGGCTGTTGCTTCCGGTTTGCTCGATAAAGCAGCTCGCAAAGGCATTATCCACAAGAATGCTGCAGCTCGCAAAAAATCCAGACTTGCAAAAAAAGTAAATGCTATGGCTTAATCCACGTAGCTAACGTGACTTTTACAAGACTGACCTGCTCTTCGGAGCAGGTTTTTTTGTTTTGGCAAGCAATAATA
>SFRS01000065.1 GCA_004562175.1 bacterium
CGTTCCACAGTCCATCGGTGTGGGCGATGGGTTGGCCTGCGAAGCCCAATTTGAAGAAGCTGCCGCTGGTTACAGCGGTCAGGGTCAAATTGCAGAGCAGGGCAGCCACGGTGAGAGCCACAAAGCCCCACAGCATTTTTGTTTCACGAAACAAAATAAAATCGCGAATACCGGCGATCATGCAAAAGCGGGTGCGCTGGGCCAGCGCACCTACCGCAAGGCCTGCAGCCAGGCTCACGAAGAGAGCCGCATGCTTGGCACCGGGACCGCCACCTGCCTTGGTAAAGTGAATGAAGGCGGGGGCTGCTACCAGCAGCACCAAAAGTGCTACAGCTATGGCGGGGAGAATGCCGCCCTCGGCTGGTGTCATTTTATAAGTGCGCTTTAGAGTGTAGCCCCGGTTGAGAAAATAGATGCCGGCGTAAATGCCACCAGCGAAGCCTGCGAGACCAGCCAAGGCGTTTAAATCGCCGCCGGCCAGGCGCAGCAGCATTCTAAAGGGGCAGCCCAAAAACATCAGGCAGCCGATCATGGCGAAAAAGCCCAGGGTGAAGCGAGTCAGGGGCGAGCTGCCACCCTTGGGGGAGAATTCGCCATGGGCGAAGGCGGCGCCGCAGGCGCCGATAACCAGACCAATAATTTCCGGGCGGATGTACTGCACGGCCTTGGCGCTGTGCAGGCCTAAGCCGCCTGCAGTATCCCGCAAAAAGCAGGCAATGCAGTAGCCCATGTTGGCAGGATTGCCAAAATATACCAGCAGGGAGGCGATGAGGCCTACCACCACACCGGCAGTGATAATTGTTGTGCGTTCGTTTTTCATCAGAGCACCTTTCCTTCTATAATATGTTACAGCACAAGTATAGCATAGGCAAGCGGCGCACTCCAATACCATTTATAGATAAAGCAGATGGATTGATTGGAATTTATAATAAATTGTGCTACAATGATGTCAGGAACAGAAAACGCAAGCACAGTTGGAGGTATGCTTATGCAGCAGATTTATCTTGATAACGCCAGCACGTCCTTTCCCAAGCCCCGGGAAGTGAGTGATGCTGTGTACCATTATATGACGGGAGTGGGGAGTAATATTGGGCGTGGTGGCTATGCTAGTGCCTACGCGGCGGAGGAGGCTGTGTTTGCCGCTCGCCAGCTGCTGTGCGATTTTTTTGGTGGCGAGGACCCTAAAAATGTGGTCTTTACGAAAAATATTACGGAAGCTTTAAATGTGCTGCTGCGGGGACTTTTACAACCCGGCGACCATGTGCTGGTGTCGGCCATGGAGCACAATGCCGTGATGCGCCCCCTGCAGCTTTTAGGTCATGAGCTGGCAGCTGACGAGCAGCCTTCGGCTGCCATTACCTTTAGTCGCGTGCCCTGCGACAGGGAGGGCAATTTAGAGCTGGAGTATTTGCCAAAGCTGGTGCGTCCTAATACTAAGGCCATCGTGATGACTCACGCCAGCAATGTGTGCGGCACGCTATTGCCCTTGGAGCAGGTGAGCGCGTTTTGTAAGGAGCATGGGCTGTTATTTATTGTGGACAGTGCGCAAAGTGCAGGTGTATTTCCCCTTGATATGCAGAAAATGGGGCTGGATGCGCTGGCCTTTACGGGGCACAAGGGCCTCTTGGGCCCCCAGGGCATGGGTGGCTTTATCCTGCGGGAGCACATGGTGGAGCGGGTGCGCCCGCTTATGGTAGGCGGCACCGGCAGCATGAGCCACACGGAGCGCACCCCCGCCTTTATGCCGGATAAATTTGAGGCCGGGACCCTGAATTTGCCGGGAATTGTGGGACTGGCCGCGGGGGTGCGCTGGCTTAAGGAGCGGGGCTTGGAGCGCATTAGGGCGCACGAGCTGGCTTTGACGGGCCAGCTTTTGGTAGGCTTGGCTGCGTTGGAGCAGCAGGGCTTGCTGCGCGTTGTGGGGCGCAAGGATATTACCCGGCGCACCAGCGTGGTGTCCATTGCGGACACCACGCAGGACATCGCCATGGTGGCCCATAAGCTGGCCACAGAATACGGCATTGCTACGCGTGTGGGCCTGCACTGCGCGCCCAACGCCCACAAGACCTTGGGCACGTATCCTACGGGTACGCTGCGCTTTTCCATGGGCTGGCACAACACACCGGAGGAGGTAGCTGTAGCCTTGCAGACCCTTGAGGAGGTGCTGCGCCATGGAGTTTAAGCAGCTGCAAAGCTTTGTCACCGTGGTGCAGCAGCAAAGCTTTACGAAAGCTGCGGCGCAGCTGTATATTTCCCAGCCGACAATTAGTACCCATATTTATCAGCTGGAGGAGGAGCTGCACACCAAGCTCATTTTGCGCACTACGAAAAGCATCACCATCACGCCCAAGGGGCGGGAGCTGTACGGCTATGCCATGAATATTTTGGAGCTGAAGCAGCGGATGCTGGAGGCGTGCTCCGTGGAGAGCAAGCGCATTATTCATTTGGGTGCCTCCACCATACCTTCGGCCTATATTTTGCCCCAGCTGCTGCCGGAGTTTGGCAGGGAGCACGAGGATATTTATTTTGTCATGAACCAAAGCGATAGTCAGGGGATTATCGATGGTCTCAAGGATGGACTTTTTAATCTTGGCTTCATCGGCATGGCATGCCAGGATGAGGAAATAATCTGCCAGCCCTTTTGTCAGGACAGGCTGGTGTTGATTACCCCTGTTAACGAGCATTTTTTGGCCTTGCAGGCCGAGGGCGGGGCTGCAGTGATGGAGCTGCTCAAGGAGCCCTTGATTTTGCGGGAAAAGGGCAGTGGCAGCGAAAAGCTGGCAGAGCAGTTTTTGGCCAGCTCCGGACTGCAGGAGGAAAAGCTGCATGTAGTAGCGCGGGTTAACGACCAGGAGGCCATCAAGAATTTGGTGGCCGGGGGCCTTGGAGTATCGCTGATTTCGGAAAGAGCAGCCCAAAATTTCCTCTTAGAAAAGCGCATTTTGGCCTTTGAGCTGCCGGAATATTTAGCGGCCCGCAATATGTACATTATCTATCGCAAGGATTATCTTTTGCCCTCCTATGTGCAGGAGTTTTTGCGCTTCATTAATGCAAAAACGAACAAAAAGTAAAATCATCTATTTATATTGAAATTATGTTCAGAAAGTGCTAAAATAAGCGTAGTGAAGTTTTCTTGTTTGCTTTTGCTACGGGTGGTGGTACTAATGAACACGCTGATTGGACCGCAGGAACGGATTTATGCCTGCATTGATTTGAAAAGCTTTTATGCTTCTGTGGAATGCGTGGAGCGGGGGCTGGACCCCTTCAAGACCAATTTGGTGGTGGCGGACCCGGCACGGGGCCGGGGCGCCATTTGTTTAGCTGTGTCGCCGGCTCTGAAGGCGCTGGGCGTGCGCAACCGCTGTCGCATTTTTGAGATTCCCTCCCATATTAGCTACATTACTGCTGTGCCACGCATGAAGCTGTACATGGATTATTCGGCGGGAATTTATAACAGCTATTTGGAATATCTCAGCTCTCAGGATATTCATGTTTATTCTATTGATGAGTGCTTTGTCTATTTGTCCCCCTATCTTTTATTGTATAAAATGACACCCAAGGATTTGGTGCAGCTTTTAGTGCAGCGCATTCTGGAAAAGTTTGGCATTTGTGCTACGGCGGGGATTGGCAGTAATATGTTTTTGGCCAAGGTGGCTCTGGATATTTTGGCCAAGCACCAGCCGGATAATATGGCCTTTCTGGATGAGGCTTTATTTAAGGAAAAAATGTGGCATCACCGTCCCTTGACCGATTTTTGGAATATTGGCCGGGGCACGGCGCAGCGGCTGGCCCGCAAGGGTATTTACGATTTACACGGTGTGGCCCATTGTGAGCCCCAAAGGCTGTATAAGGAGTTTGGCATTAATGCGGAATATTTAATCGACCATGCTTGGGGGCGGGAGACATGTACGCTGGCGGAGCTGCGCCATTATAGGCCTAAAAGCCACAGCATCGCCAACAGCCAAATTCTTTTTGAGGATTACGCTGCGGCGGATGCCCTGGTGGTTATGCTGGAAATGGTGGAGTTTTTGTGCCTCAAGCTGGTGGAGACCCAAATGCTGTGCAATTCCTTTAGCCTTAGCATTCGCTATAGCAAGGACTGCCTGCCGCCTACAGGGGGCTCCCGCCGCCTGCCCCAGGCCACCGATTCCTTTGAGGTGCTGGGGCAGCTGTTTCGGGAGCTGTTTTGGCAGACCACGGCGGCGGATGCGCCCATCCGCCAAATTTGCGTCAGTGCCAACGATTTGATTTGGCTAGGTAGGGTGGAGCAAAAGCTCTTTTCGGACTATGCTGTGGACGAGCTGCGGGACCGGGATATTCAGCAGGCCTTGCTGGACGTAAAGGGGAAATATGGCAAAAACGCAATTTTGCGGGGCATCAGCTATCACCAAAAGGCCACGGGCAAGCTGCGCAACAAGCTGATTGGCGGGCACAACAGCGGCTGCTAGCAGCGCGCATTGGCGGAGAAAGCTTTGCTGCATTAGTAATTACTTAGGCCAAAGGAGGCGAGCACCATGACGGAGGAGCGTAAATGCTATCGCAAGGGCGGACGGCGCCCGTTGGAGCCCCAGTGGGCGGGTGAGGCGGAGCCCGTTTGCCTGACCAGCAAACGGGCCAAGCAGTTTGCTGCGTTTCGGGCCTTGCGGGGCTACGAGGAAATGCTGGAGGAGGTGCGCAGCAGCGTGGACGGAGCTGCGCAGAGCCAGGAAAATAATTTGTAGTTTTTGCTTGACACAACGCCTGTAATGTGATAACATAACATACTACATCATTATTAAAAATTGCAGGTGTAATTGACAACAAATATTGCCGGGTCAGTGGTTGAACGGCGTATCTTGCTTATAATGAAGGATGAGGCACATCATCGCAGACAACAGACAAGGTCCTTGTGGTAAGAACCTTGTTTTTTTTGTCACGTATGGATGTGCTAGCTTTAGTGTGTTCAAGAATTAACGAAGGGGTGAGGAATTACATGTTTAAACCGGTTCAAGTAGGTGACAGAACACGGTATAGTTATGCCAGAATCAAAGAAATACTGCCCATGCCTCATTTGATTGACATTCAAAGAAAATCTTATGAATGGTTCCTCGACGAGGGCTTGGTAGACATTCTGCATGACATTTCTCCGATTAAAGACTTTTCCGGCAATTTGGAGCTTTATTTTGAAAACTTCAGCCTGGGCGAGCCCAAGTATGGTGTGGAAGAGTGCAAGGAAAGGGATGAATCCTATTCCGCTCCCATGAACGTCAAGGTACGTTTGGTATACAAGGATACTGGCGAAATCAAGGAATCCACCGTTTTCATGGGTGATTTCCCCCTGATGACCGAAACCGGTACCTTTGTTATTAACGG
>SFRS01000066.1 GCA_004562175.1 bacterium
CTTCTCCACCGCTATCAATGTGCGCATCACTACCGCCAAGGGCACCCACAAAATCGAAGGCACTCTCTTCGATGGCAAGACCCCGAAAATCGTGCAAATTGACCAATATTATATCGACTTCAAGCCCGAGGGCTATTTGCTCCTCGCCCCCCACATCAACCGTCCCAATATGATCGGCCAAATGGCCACCATTTTGGGCAAGGCTGGCATCAATATTAACAGCATGCAGGTGGGCAGCACTCCCAAATCCGACACCAACATTATGGCCATCGCTGTGGGCGACGACATTCCCAACGACATTATGCTGCAGCTGCGCTGTGGATGGCATTCTGGACGTAAAACTGATTAATTGCGAAGGCTAAAAATATGAAAGAAAGGCAGCAGCGGTCGCTCGTTTTGAAGGTGGCCGCTGTTGAAAAGACACAATGACGAGAATTATTTTAGTTCGCCATGGAGAAACAACCTGGAATATCGAAGGCCGCTACCAGGGGCAGGAGGACACTCCCTTGAGCGAGCGTGGTCTCAAGCAGGGCCATCTTTTGGCCGAAGGTCTGCGTAATATTCCCATCGACTTGGCCATCTCCAGCCCCTTAAAGCGCTCCTACCAAACCTGCAAATTCTGCGCTGATTTGCACAATATCCCTGTTGCTACGGACGAGCGCCTTTTAGAGATCAATCACGGCAGCTGGGAGGGCGTGTTGGCCGGGGATATTCAAAAGCAGTATCCTGTGGAATTTGCTCAATGGCATAGCGAGCCCGAAAAGGTTGTTATGCCCGGAGGAGGCGAAAGCCTTGAGGACGTGCGCAAGCGCGTGCGTGCAGCCTTCGATGAATATGTAGCAAAATATCCGGACAAAACTATTTTAGTGGCTGCTCACGATGCGGTGAACAAGGCTATTATTTGCGACCTTCTGGGCCTTGGCATGGAGCATTTTTGGCAAATCAAGCAGGACAATACCTGCATCAATGTGTTGGAATGCAACGACGGCGTATGGCGCACCGTCCTGCTCAACTCCACCAATCACATGGGCTTCCTCTTCAGCGGCATCGAGCAAGCCGGACTATAAAAATTGCATAAAAAATTAACTGCGAGAAGTTACAATACCTCTCGCAGTTTTTTTATGCTATTTACTTATAATAAAGAAATTCGTAATAAGGAAGCATCATGCTCGCGGTGATTTTCTTAACGCAAATTTCGTGGGGTCCAATTGGCCTCTGCGGGGTACTATTTGTCTCGCAGAACAATCTACGTTTTCGAACCCTTGAGGCCATTGTACCAAGCCACTCATTTGCTAAAAATCACAGCTCACCTGCTGCTTCCTTATTACTCAATTTCATGCATCACGTATAACTACGCAAGCGAAAAGCGTATACCTGGGAAGTGGCGGAGGCAAGAATGCGACTACGATAGCATTGCGATGAATAATCGAAGTGCAATTGCAACGGACAGGCTCGCATGTTCGCGAAGCGCCTCGTCACGTTATAGGAGGTTTTTCTCTTGACGGATTAAGCGCTCTATGTGAACATTGCATCAAGCATTCGCAGACCGGAGCACTTCACAGGTATACCTTTGAGCGACAGTGTATTATTTGAGCTTTTTCTGCAACCATATCAAACGTAAGGACAGCAATGTCGCGCTGCTTATAACACCGATATCGAGACTCTGCCAGTACGCGAAGGCACCATTGCCTACTTTGTAGTCGAGAAATAGGCCCAAGGGCAAACAAATTCCCCAGTATGCCAACATGCTCGCCCAAAAGGTCGCATCCACATCCTTGTAGCCGCGCAAAATGCCCTGAATCGGCGCCGCTATCGCGTCGCCTGCCTGCCACCCGATGGCATAAAGCAGGAACACCTTTACTAAGGCTATAACCTCCACATTATTCGTGTAGATAAAAGCGATTTGCTCTCGCAAAAAATACTCCGCCAGCATATAAAAGCCTGCAATGCCAAGACTGGTCTGCAAGCCAATGGTCACATAATCACGCGCCCCTTGGTAATTTTTCGCACCATACTCCACACCCACCACAATGGTCAAGGCCAAGGAAAAGCTCAGGGGTAGCATATAAATCAGCGATGAAAAATTCAAGGCCGCTTGGTGAGCAGCGATAGTCTCCGTGCCGAATTTCGCTATAAAGAGCGCCACCACACCAAAAATACTGGTCTCCATAAAAATGGAAATGCCCATGGGCACGCCAATGCGCAAATACTCCTTCAGCCAGCTATAGGTCGGCCTAATAAAGCCAAAAATGCCATAGCTTCTAAAGGGTTCCAAGCTGCTAATGACCCAAGCAAAAATCGCCAAAAGCAGCCAAAAGGTAAGTCCGGAAGCCACGCCCGCGCCAATGCCGCCGAGTCGGGGCAGACCCAGCTTGCCAAAAATCAACACATAATTGAGACAAGCATTGATGGGCAGGGCCAAAAGATAAATGCGCATGGTCAAATGAGTATAGCCCAAGGTGTCCACCAAGCTACGCAAGGGTGTAATCATAAAAAAGGGAATGACGCCCAGCCCTAAGCCTGCCAAATACCACAGCGCCACATGATAGACCTCCGGCGCTAAGCCCATGCCTTGCAAAAAATGGGGTAAAAAGGTAGTCCCACAAGCTAGCACAAGTACGGCAAAGCCCAAGGCCAAGCACAGCCCATGGCGCACAACCACTGTAATTTTTTCTTTTTCCCCAGCGCCTAAGAGATTGGCCACCAAGGGCATGGCTGCCATCAAAATGCCGCTGATGCCTGTTTGAATAGGCATCCAAATATTGCCACCGATGGCCGCGCCTGCCAAATCCACATCCCCTGCCTGTCCTGACATGCTGGCATCAAAAAAATTCATGCCCATAATGGCGATTTGGGTGCAGATGATGGGCAGCATGACGCTAAGCAAGCGGCGCAGCTTGTCCCGATAATTTCTATCTAAAGCTTTAATCATTGTTACTCCCTAATTGATTTTAATTCTCGAACTCTGACAGATACAGCCAGCGCTCCTCCATTTCCTCCAGCTTCCTTTGCACTTCCTGCTGCCGCGCGGTCAGCTCGGCCAGCTTGCCGTAATTGCTGCCACAGCTATTCATTTCCACAGCCAGCATCTTTAGCTCCGCCTCGCTGCGCGCCATCTCCTGCTCCAGCTTTTGCAGCTCCAAGCGCTCGGCGTAGGTGAGCTTAGTTTTAGCAGGTGCCGCTTGCCCTGCTTTTTCAGAAGCTATTGTCTGTGCAGGAGTAGCCACAGCTGCTTTGCCAGCAGATTTCGTCTTCTCGCTCTGCTCATTAGCCTGCTTGGCCTGCAACGCTTCTTCGTAATCGCTGTAGCCACCAATATATGGCTGCACGTGGCCATTGGCCTCAATAGCAAACAGCTTGTGGGCAAAACGATCCAAGAAATAGCGGTCATGGGAAACAGCGATGACGGCCCCGGCAAAGCCATCTAGATAATCCTCCAACACGGACAAGGTCGGAATATCCAAATCATTGGTGGGCTCGTCCAAGAGCAATACGTTAGGTGCCGTCATCAGCACGCGCAGCAAATACAACCGGCGCTGCTCGCCACCGCTGAGCTTATTCACAGGTACCCATTGCAGCTCCGGCGGGAAGAGGAAGCGCTCTAGCATTTGTGCTGCGCTGATGCGCTGACCATCCGCAGTCTCAATATAATTATTGGCCTCTTTGATATATTCCAGCACCCGCATATTGCTATCACTGAACTCGCTGTGCTGGGCAAAATAGCCAATTTTTACAGTCTGGCCCACGGTCATGCTGCCGCCCGTGGGCGCACAGCGACCGGCAATAATATCCATCAGGGTGGACTTGCCAGCACCATTGGGGCCCACAATGCCCACTCGATCATTGCGCAGCAAAATATAGCTGAAATCCTTGAGGTAATCAATGCCATCATATTTCATAGAAATGTGGTCCAGCTCAATAATGGTCTTGCCCAAGCGACTGCTCACAGAGGACATTTCCAAATTGGCCTCGGTCTTCACATTCTTCACCTCGGCCTCGATTTGGGCAAAGCGCTCCACGCGATCCTTTTTCTTGGTGCGACGCGCCTCGGCGCCGCGGCTAATCCAAGCTAGCTCGCGACGATAAATATTGCGCAGCTTTTGGGCGGCGCTGGCCTCCGCGATGCGACGTTCCTCTCGCTTTTGCAGAAACAAGCTGTAATTGCCCACGTAAACATAACCCTTGCCTCCATCGATTTCCAGCGTGCGATTGACAACTCTATCGAAGAAATAGCGGTCATGGGTCACCATGAGCAGCGCGCCCTTGCGCTTCATCAGCTGCTGCTCCAGCCACGCTACAGTGGCATTATCCATGTGGTTGGTGGGCTCGTCCAAAATCAAAAGGTCGCTGGGGCGCACCAGCACACCGGCCAAGGCCACGCGCTTGCGCTGGCCGCCACTGAGCTCGCCCATCTTCTGCTGCAAACGGGTAATCCCCAGCTGCGTCAGCACTGCCTTAGCCTCGCTTTCCAGCTGCCAAGCGAACTTTTCGTCCATTTGCTGCTGCAGCTCCAGCAAGCGCTTTTGGGCCTGAGTATCCTCCGGACGCTCGGCAGCATTCTCCACCGCCACTTCATACTCGCGCAGCAGCACCATCAGCGGCGAATCGCCCCGGAAAATTTGCTCAAGCACCGTCGCCTCCGCATCAAAGGGAGGGTCCTGAGGCAAATACTCCATAACAATATTTCCCGGAATGGTCAGCTTGCCCTTCTCCCCTGCATCGCGTGTGGCAATCATCCGCAGCAGGGTACTCTTACCAGTGCCATTGACACCGATAATACCATACTTGTCCCCCTCCTCCACATTGAAGGTCACATCTGCAAACAGCGTCCGCGCGCCATAGCTATATGCTAAATTCTCCGCACTTAAAATCATTCTTTTCGCTCCTCGAATGTATAAAATAGAGCCCGCAAATGCGGGCCCATAATCAGCAATACTATTTAACCTCTGCCAGAATGCTCTTGATATCGATCTTTTTCTTTTGCATCCCCATCTTCAGCAGGAACTCTTGGGTATCCTCCAAATCCTTGATATCCTTCGCAGTAATCTTAGTGGAGAAATCATACCAAGGCGCCATAATCTTCACCTCGTCCAGCTTCAAGCCAGTCTCCTTAGCCGTAAATCCATAAGCCTTATCCTGCTCCTTGCCCATGAAGTCGATATTTTGCTGATGAATCGCCAAATACTTCTTCACAACCTCGGGGTGCTCCTTCAAAAGCTTGCCGCTCACGCCGATAACGATGGTCGCATCCACCAAGCCCTCGCCGTTGCACAATACCCGCGCACCAGCCTTTTGGGCACGCAATACATCGGCACCTGCTACCAAGGCCGCATCAACCTCGCCGCTCATCAAAGCGTTGACACCTGCAGGAATACCCAAGGAAACAAAGTTCACTGCGTCCGGCTTCAAATTGGCCTTGTCCAAGGCCGCTACCAAAATTTGGTGCAAAATGGTACCCTTGGGACCTGCAACCTTTTTGCCCTTTAAATCGGCTGCAGTTTTAATAGCAGGGTCCTTCACCATAATATTAAAAGCCTTGGGAGCACGGCTA
>SFRS01000067.1 GCA_004562175.1 bacterium
GATATCAACAACAATCTTCATGTAGCCATTACGCTTTAACCATTTCGGGGAAATGTCAAAAATACTTTTTACTCTGTAATCGGGACAAACATACTTTAAAATCATACTACCTTATCCTTTGGAAATTTTATTTCAAATGTGGTTCCTAAGCCACATTTGCTGATTACTTCGGCGCTAGCGCCATGGACGCGAATAATCTCCTTGGCAATAGCAAGGCCCAAGCCCGTGCCGGGAACAGAGCGACAATGGGATTTTTCTACCTTATAGAAGCGTTCCCAAATAAAGGGAATATCGGCTTCGGGAATACCCTTACCCTGGTCGGCCACGCTGAGCACAACACTGCCATCGGCGAGCTTTTTCGCGCCTATTGATACAGTACCATTTTCTGGCGAATATTTCAAGGCATTATCGCCTAAAATCATAATTAATTGCACCATTTGGTCCCCATCGCCCATAATTTTGATGCTTTCGTCAGCGTGCACGTTGAAAACCACACCATGCTTCACTGCCTTTACGCTGAGCTTTTCAGCCACATTACGAATAATGACGGCCAAGGGAAGCTCATCCAAATTATTGCTATCCAAGGGGTCGCTGGATTCCAAACGACTGATATCTAAAAGCTCCCGCACCATGCGCTCCAAGCGTACTGTCTCCTCGTTGATCAAGGTGCGGTAACGCTGCAGCACCTCCGGGTCCGTCACCATGCCATCACTGATGGCTTCGTTATAACCACGAATAATGGTGATGGGAGTACGCAGCTCGTGGGAAACATTGGCCACAAAATCGCGACGAATCTTTTCCGTGCGCTCCATCTTGTCAATGTAATCACTCAAATCACTGCCCAAGGAGTTCAAGGAACCGGCCAGCTCGGCAATTTCGTCCTCACCCTGCACCACCAGCCTGCGGCTGTAGTCGCCGGAGGCCATGGCCATGGCGCTGTCCTTCATTTCCTGCACCGGCTTGATAATTTTGCGGGACAGGGTTTTCACCAAGAACAGACTAATCATCAGGGCGATGATACCCACAGCGGTTATGTAAATATAAACATTACGCAAAAACTTTTCAAAGCCACTGAGCGGTTCTATCATTAAAATGGCGCCTGTCTTCCCATCGGGAATTTTATAAGGAACGCCCACCAGAATAACCTGCTCCTTATAATGGGGATGAAAAATCTGCGATTTGAAGGATTGGCCTGCATATATATCATGCAGAATAATACGGATGCGATAGGAAATGCTGCTCCCCTTGATGTCCTTGTCCAGCTTCAGGGCGTTGCTTTTCAGCTCACTTTCTGTGGGAACGCCATACTTCATAAACTGTCTTAAGGAATCGGGCGCATCAGCCTTTTCCGGTCCATCGTAGTAAGAGGCTGCAATCAGCTCATAATTATCATCAAAAAGCCAGATGCGTGCGCCAACCAAACGGTCCACAGCAATAATATACCGATATAGCATATTCTTGTCTTCCATGCGGATGAAGGCCTCGATGGTTTCACCCATCTCATGCCCCTTGTCGGTCAGCTCCTGCTCCTTGATTTCAAAGAAATAGTCAGCAATCAAATAGGAAATACCAGCAGTAATTCCCACCACCACGATGACTATAATAACCATGAAGCTATACATCAGGCGGGTACTAAGGGACTTTTTCATGCTAAACTATTTATCCTTAACCTCGAACTTATAGCCCACACCCCAAATAGTGGTTATATCCCATTTGGAGTCCTCGGGAATATTGAGCTTTTGACGAATACGTTTAATATGGGTATCCACAGTACGGGTATCACCGTAATAGGAATAACCCCAAATGGTTTCCAAGAGCTGGTTGCGACTGAAGGCCTTGCCGGGATTGGAGGCCAAGCACCACAAAAGCTCCATTTCCTTTGTCGTAAAGGTCATCTTGTTGCCGAAGGCAGTCACCTGATACTGATCCATATCGATAACCAGACCATCATAGACAATACGGGAAGCATCGCCCTTTTTCTCTTGGGTACCGGCGCGGCGCAGCACAGCCTTCACCCTGGCCACTACCTCACGGGAATTGAAGGGCTTGGTGATGTAATCATCCGCACCAATCTCTAAGCCAGCAATGCGGTCATCGTCCTCATCCTTGGCCGTAACCATAATAATGGGCAGGTCGGTCATTTTACGCACCTGCTTGCACACCTCGATGCCATCTAAAACAGGCATCATTATATCCAAAAGCAAAATATCAGGTTTTTCTGATTGCACCTTCAAAATGGCAGCAGCGCCATCCTCAGCTTCAATAACCTCAAAGCCTTCCTTTTCAAAATAGATACGCAAAATCTCCCGAATCTGCGCTTCATCATCAGCAATCAAAATCTTTTGCTTTGTCATAGCTATCACTCCTGACATTACATGATGTTAGCTTAATTATAACACAAAATGCCTTAAAGTTTAGCTACGTTCACAAAAGATTCACCAAAAAGTGGCTATTTTATCAACTTTTGTGAGGTTAAGCATCACTTTTTTTAATTTCGTCATCGCAGGTATTAATCTCCACCTTGCCCTCACTAATCAGCTTCAGCAAAAGGTCCACAATTTCCCCGTCCAGCTGCGTATTTTTGGCATGCTCCAGCTCGCTCAAAATCCGCTCCCTGGTCAAATGAGGTCTGTAAACGCGGGTGGAATTCATGGCATCAAAGGTGTCGGCCACGGCAATAATGCGTGCCTCAAGGGGAATAGCCTTGCCAGACAGATGATGTCCATAGCCCCTGCCATCAAAGCGTTCGTGGTGGCTTTTAGCCCCCACGGCAATCATGGGGAACTGGGAAATCTCTTCCAAAATGGCACTGCCGATATCGGTGTGCTCCTTCATTTTGGCATATTCCGCATCACTCAAGGGTCCCCGTTTGTTCAAAATCTCATCAGGGATAACCACCTTGCCAACATCGTGCAAAAGGGCCACCCGATACAGGTTATCCACTTTTTCCTTGCTCCAGCCCATGGCCTCCGCCAGTTGGCGGGAGTATTGGGCTACGCGGGCAGAATGACCGCGGGTGTAGTGGTCCTTTAAATCGATAGCCTTAGCAAAGGAGCCAATAACCTGGTCCAGGAACTCTTCGGTTTCCCTTTGCTTTTCTTGCATTTTTTGCATGCGGCGGCGCATATACAGGCGGTAGCCACCAAACAGCAGAGCGCTGAAAAGGGCCACGGGCAAGAGCACAAAGCCGGGATATTCCGAAAGCTTCTTCTCTTTAATTAAAGTATAAACCTTTTCCTGCTTTAGCTTGCCTGTGCGTTGGTCATAAATACCCACATGCAGCTTATAGGTGCCGCCGGCTAGGTTCGTATAGGTGCGCTCCTTATTTTGGAAGCGGCTGGTTTTCTCTACCTGCTTATCAAAGCCCTCTAAATAGGTGGACATGAACACATTATTTAAAGTGTTGGTCAAGACATAGGCTTTATAGGTGATACGTGTAGCGTCACTGGGAATTTTCAGGGGCTGCTCCTCATCTAGGGTATAGTCCACGCCGTCTATATTAACGCTGGGCACGCAAAACTTCTTAGGGCTAGCACTTTGGTCCAAGCTGTCCAAATTCAGCTCACAGAGGCCGTTTTGCAGGCACAGGTACAGCTTTTCCTTGTTCTCAATGAAGTTAAAGGAGTTGGCCGTCAGCGCACCGCTAAGGCCCTCTCTCTGGCTCAAAACATAATCATAGGAGCCGTCCTTTAAAAGCTTGGCCGAGCTTGTTACATAAACGCCCTGATTACAGGTTACCAGCATTTCCCCATTAGGGGTGAAGATAAAGTCAAAATTATTGGTGCTGGGGAAATTGTTGATGGTTTTTAATTCGCCATCCTTAAAATGAGCAATGGAGTTGCCCGTAGAAATCCACATGCCACCCGTCTCAGGGTCGGAAGCCATGCGCAAAATAACTCCTGCTCTCAGGCCATCCTGTTGGTCCAGGGTATAGACAATATGGTCATCCTTAAGCATATTGATGCCACCACCGTCGGTACCCACGTAAATCTTGTCCCCATCCTCTAGGAGGCACAGCACCTGGGGATTGGCTAAGCCGTTGCGGCTGGTAAAGGTGTGTACAACCTTGTCCTGGCGAATAACGGCCAGACCATCCCGAGTGCCCACATAGATGCTGCCATCGCTAGCTTCCATGATTACTCTGGTGCGCTCGTGGGGCAGGCCGTCCCTGCGGTTAAAGGTCTTGATGGTGCCATCAGGGCTGTATTTAACCAGGCCCAGCTTAGAATAGGTGGCAACCCATAGATTGCCCTTGCTATCCAGCATGATATGGCGGGTACGAATGGTTTTGAGCAGCTCGCTAAGGGGAGTAGCCACCTGCCTTTCTCCCTTGAGGGTCAGCAGGCCGCTATCCGTAGCCACATAGGTAATGCCATTAGCCTTAAGCACGCTATTGACAACCCTAGGCTCGATGCCTGCCACAGCAAAGATATTTCTAAAGCTATTATAGGTAAGCTTAGCCACGCCCATGCGGGAGGAGCTAAACCAGATATTATCCTCGTAGTCCACCATAATGTTGTCCACAGAGTTATTAAATTGCATTTTGTCGATAAGGTGGAAGGTATCCTGAATATCAAAATAGCCCACCCCGTTATCGGTGGCCACCATCAGGCGACCATTGGCCCGCAGCTGCATATCGTTGATGGTGTGCAGGCCCTGGGTTACCAGCAGCTTGATGACGGTGACCTGCTGGCCCTGGATTTTTATTTTCACTACCTTGTCAGCGGTGGTGCCTACCCAATATTCATCGGGCTTATAGATATCGGCCTCCATGGCCATCACATTGCCGAAAGAAAAGGAATCGGACTTAAAGAAGCTTTCTATTTCCACACCCTTATAGACGAACAGCTCGCCATTTTGAGTCAAACCACATACCTTATTATTAGGTGCAGGATGGAGCTCTTTAATATACTGATTGGCTAAACGAGCATCGCCCTCCCGAGTAATATAATTATCCTGATCCTTAAAGCTAATTCCTTCCGTAGTACCGATGAACATCAGGCCCTTAGAGTTTTCGGTAATATCACGAATGGTATTGGAGGACAGGCCATCGTCACTCTGCCAAAAGGTGAATTTGCCATCCTTGTACAAGGACAGGCCGCTATCATTAGTACCAATATAGAGCTCTCCCTTTTGGGATACGTATAAATCGGCTACGCTGTAGATGCCGCTGGTCACCGGGAAGCGGTAAAAGCTAGTACCATCGTAGCGGGTAAGGCCATTATAGGTGCCAATCCAAATAAAGCCATCCTCGGTCTGCACCACATCGTTGGCAGCAGAGGAATCAAGGCCATTGCTGTTGTCATATACCGTCTCCAAATAGCCAAACT
>SFRS01000068.1 GCA_004562175.1 bacterium
ATGGCTGTATCAATATGCTCCTCCTGAGCCAACATGGCCTCCGCTTCATCTTGAATCTGACGGCTAATGTCCTGGCGCAGGCTATTTTCTCGATTGAGCTCCGCTGCAATCTCGCTGGCTTTGTAGCTGTCGTCCGTCACTAAAAGCTCCACTGCCCGCTGGGCGTGCTCCAAACGCCCCACTGCATTCAAGCGCGGCGCCAGGCCAAAGCCAATATTGTCCGCAGCGATGCGTTGATTGCTTAGTCCGCTGGCTTCTATTAAGGCTTTTAGCCCCACCAGCTCGGTGCTTTCCATGGCTTCTCGCCCACTAAGGGCACAATATCCGCTACGGTGCCCAAGGCCGCCAGCTCCGTGAGCTCCGCCCACTCCGGCAGGCGTCCCGGCACCTTTTGCTCCAAGGCTTGGCAAAGCTTGAAGGCAATGCCCACGCCACTGAGCTCCTTAAAAGGATAGGCATCGTCTGCTTGCTTGGCATTGACAATGGCATAAGCAGGTGGCAGCTGCTCCGGTACCGTGTGATGGTCCGTAATAATAATATCCAAACACTGGGGCGCATTCTCCACCTCATGCAGACCGCTGATGCCGCAGTCCACAGTGATCACCAAGGTTGTTCCACCCTCAGCAATGTTCTGCAGCGCATCGTCATTGAGACCATAGCCCTCGTTCTTGCGCTGCGGAATATAGGTTTCCACACGAGCACCACGCCCGTGCAGATAAATATACAATAAAGAGGACGCACTAATACCATCCACGTCGTAATCGCCGTAAACAGTAATCTTCTCCCCTGCCGCCAGCGCCCTTTCAATACGACGCACGGACTTTTCCATATCCTTCAATAAAAAAGGGTCATGAAAGGGTGTCAGACTTCCATATAAAAATTCCCGCATAGACTCGGTGTCATTCAAGCCTCGTTCCAGCAGTATCCCTGTCACCAAGGGTGAAATCCCCAGCTCTGCAGCGAGGCAGCCGGCCTTATGCTTATCGTACTCGCGTATTTCCCAAATACGCTCCTTGGCCAGCATTATTACTTGTTCACTCCTGCTTTGGCTTGAGCTTGGGATTTGGACGCGCCTAAGGTCTCGTCGTGCAGCTGCTGGGTGTGCTGTAGCATGGCAATCCGTTCCTCCAAGCGTTTATTTTCTGTTTGCAGCTTGAGAATCTCCTCCTGCATCCTTTTATCCTGCAAATAATGCCGTGCCTTCATGGCCAGCAAAAAGCAGGTGGCAACCAGGACACCAATGAGGAATGAGCCCAAAATTACCAACACAAGGGAGGACGAAAAGCTCCAGAAGATAAAGTTCAAGGAAACAGCCACAGCATTTTGTACAGCGAAAATAGCTACGAGAATACTTAGTAAAATAACTAAAATCAACAATGGCATGTCCATCAACTCCTTTACGCAGAAAATTATTTTTTATAACTTGTTATATTCTGCCAAAAGGAGTATTTTTCCTGCTTAAATTACAGAAAAATCACTGTATACATAAAAAAGCAGTACCGCCGGCGATAAATCCACCATACTAGTACTGCTTTCTTGTTTGTAATTTTAGAATTCCTTATAGATACCTGCCGCACGTTTCTTAGTAGCAGTTTTGGAAATATAGGTTCCCTTCACCACTGTGAAGCCTTTTTTGGCCAGCAAACTTTGGATATACTCCAAATGGGGGCAAGGACTTTTGTGGTAATTGTCACTGACCATACAGGTGGACAGGTGCACAATGACCTCCATGCCATCCTCCTCGAAGCGACGCAAACGCTTGCGCAGATTCTCTAGCTTCACGCTGAGGCCTGCACCACAGCAACCACCGCAGGTAAAGGACATATAGCGTGTGTCCTCAGGATAACCGGCAAATTTGCCCTCACGGCTATAGAAGGCATGGGTGCAATTATAGCCACAGCAGCGCTTTTGCACTTGCTCACATTGAATAAGAACAACTAGCTTGCTCATTTCAGCATACCATAATCCTTGAGGATGATGTCCAGCATGGCTACGCAATCAGCGCACAGCGGAGTCAAGGGCAGACGCGGATTACCAACATCAATGCCCGTAACCTTGGTTACAGCATATTTGATGGGAATGGGGTTGCTCTCCATGAACATGGCCTTAGCCAGGGGCACCATGCGCTTATTCAAAATGGCAGCCTCCTGCACGCGACCTTCTTCATAGGCCTGCATTACATCCTGAAGAATCTTACCATTGCAGTTAGCCAATACGGAAATCAGGCCCACTGCGCCCACTGCCATGAAGGGCAGAATCAGTCCGTCATCGCCACTGTAAATGGAGATACGTTCGGGCAATACTCTGTACAACTCGGCACATTGAGCCACGTTACCGGCAGCCTCTTTGATAGCTACAATATTGTCAAAATCCTTGGCCAAACGTGCCACAGTTGCCGGAGCAATGTTGGAGCCAGTGCGACCGGGAACATTGTACACAATAATGGGCAGCTTGGTGGCCTTAGCCACAGCTGCAAAGTGCTGGTAGTAACCCTCTTGGGTGGGCTTGTTGTAGAAGGGACCTACAACCAAAAGGCCATCCACACCACAGGCTTCCATCTTCTTTACCAAATCGATAGTGGAAGCGGTGCAGTTGGTGCCAGCACCAGCAATAATGGGGGCACGACCATTAATATGCTTTACAATGGTTTCCATGAATTTGATTTTCTCATCCATATCCATGGTGGCAGCTTCACCGGTGGAGCCTTCGATAACAAGGCCGTCGGTGCCATTGTCCAAAAGCCAATCGGCCAGCTGACAGCCAGCTTCATAATTTACACTGCCATCCTCATGAAAGGGAGTTACCATAGCAGTCAATAATCTACCAAAATAGGGCTTCGTCATAAAGTAATTACACCTCTTTTATAATTTGAAGGCTTGGTGCAGAGCTTTTACAGCTTCAACCAAATGCTCTTCCTTAACAATAGCAGAAATAGTAGTATCGGAGTCCACAGTTTGCAAAATAGCAATATTCTTAGAAGCAAGTGCTGCTACGAAGGTGGCCATGATGCCGGGCACGCCGCGCATAGCACTGCCCACTACGGAAACCTTAGCACAGCCGGTATTGCAAACATATTTAAAGCCGGATTCATCCAAAACCTTCGCGGTACGCTCCATATCCGGAGTGAATACGGCAAACATAGCCTCCTTCTCGGACAGGTTCAAGCAGCCAACACTGATGCCAGCAGCAGCCAAATCCTCGAATAGGTTGCGACCTGCAGCAAAGTCGGTGGGATTGAGCTCGATGCGATATTGCACCAAATCGCTCAGGTTAGCCACACCGCTAGCACAGCTTTCGTTGATGGCCACTTCGCTACCAGCGCTGCGGCCATTGGCTTCGCTAGTAATCAGGGTGCCGGGAGCATCGCTGAAGGTGGATTTTACATACATGGGAATATTGCTGCCCATGGCGATTTCCACAGCGCGGGGATGAATAACCTTGGCGCCGTTATAAGCCATTTGGCAAACCTCAGCGTAGGAGATTTGCTGCAGAATATTGGCGTCCTTCACCAAACGCGGGTCAGCAGTCATGATGCCCTCTACGTCGGTGTAAATTTCCACGCAGTCAGCCTTCAGAGCTGCGCCCAAAGCTGCCGCAGAGGTATCACTGCCTCCACGACCAAGAGTAGTAAACTTGAAGTTATTTTCGGTCATGCCTTGGAAGCCGCAGACCACGGGGATAATGCCGGATTCCAAAAGGCGCATCAGGTAGGAAACCTTGATATTTTTGATGCGAGCTGCACCAAATTGGGAGTCGGTGATGATACCTGCCTGGCCACCGGTCAAGGCCATGGCGTTGATGCCAAATTTTTGCAGGGTGGCAGCCATGACGCAGGAGGAAATAATTTCGCCGCAGCACATGAGCATATCCATCTCGCGTACATTGACAGAAAGATTGGTTTCCTTCAGCATATCAATCAAAGTATCAGTTGCATAGGGAGCACCCTTGCGACCCATGGCAGAAACAACAACCACGGGAGCAAAGCCATTGCGAATGGCCTGTTGCACTTTATCCTTTACGGCAATGCGGGCTTCCTCGCTAGCAACGGAGGTGCCGCCGAATTTTTGTACAATAATCTTCATGGTAAAGCTCTCCCCTTTTTATATCCAGCCGTTTTCAATCATCTTCTCGGCAATTTGCAGAGTGTTCAGCGCAGCGCCCTTGCGAATTTGGTCACCCACTACCCACAGATTGAAGGTATTGGGGTTGGACTCGTCGCGACGGAGACGGCCTACGAAGCAATCATATTTTTCAGAGGTATAGAGCGGCATGGGGTAAATTTGGTTTTGGGGATCATCCATCATTTGTACGCCCGGGAAAGCATCAATAGCCTTAGCCATATCTGCCAGATCCAGGTCATGCTCGAACTCGATGTTTACGGACTCACTGTGGCTGCGATATACAGGCACGCGCACGGTGGTTGCAGTGATGCGCATTTCGTCATCATGCATAATCTTCTTGGTTTCGTTGACCATCTTCATCTCTTCCTTGGTATAGAGATTGTCGAGGAAAACGTCGATTTGCGGAATCAAATTGAAGGCGATGGGATAATGCTTAGCCAAGGAAGCAGAGGGCAGAATATGTGCTTCCATTTCACGACCTTCAGCATAAGCCTTGGTTTGGTCAGTGAGCTCATCAATACCTTCCTTACCGGCACCGGAAACAGCTTGGTAGGTGGAAACAACGATACGTTTAATGCGAGCCAAATCATAGAGAGGCTTGAGAGCCATAACCATGATAATGGTGGAGCAGTTGGGGTTAGCAATAATGCCCTTATGCTTCAGGATATCCTCAGGGTTAACCTCGGGAACAACCAGCGGAACCTCGGGGTCCATACGGAAGGTGCTGGAGTTATCAATAACAACAGCGCCAGCCTTTACTGCGTAGGGAGCAAACTCCTTGGAAATGCTGCCACCGGCGAACAAAGCAATATCTATACCCTCGAAGGAGTCCTTGGTAGCCTCTTGCACGGTATAGGTTTTGCCCATGAACTCGATTTGCTTGCCTGCGCTACGAGCAGAAGCCAAAAGACGCAGCTCTGCAAACGGGAAATTGCGCTCTTCGATGAGCTTTAAGAATTCGCCACCTACAGCACCGGTAGCACCCAAAATTGCGACATTATACTTTTTCATAAACCTTTCCCCCTCTTACATCTTACAGTAACTTATCCAGACCATAAACCAAGCCAACTTGGTCAATAATCTTGCGGCAGCCCAGTGCCACACCGGGCATATAACATTCGCGGCTTACAGGGTCAGTGCTGATGTGCAAAGTTTCGCCCTGTCCACCGAAGATAACCTCTTGGGAAGCAACGTAGCCGGGCAGACGCACGCTGTGAATCTTCATGCCTTCGTAATCGGCACCACGAGCACCAGCCATGGTTTCGCGCTCTTCTGGATGACCTTGGTGCGTAGCCTTGCGCACCTCGGCAATCTTTTGGGCAGTGATGATGGCAGTACCGCTGGGAGCATCCAGCTTGTTGTCATGATGCTTCTCAATGATTTCCACATGGGGGAAATATTTGGCAGCCTCACAGGCCAGCTTCATCATTACTACGGCACCCAATGCGAAGTTGGGTGCGATGAGAATGG
>SFRS01000069.1 GCA_004562175.1 bacterium
GACCTATCACAGAAAACAACTACTATATTCCTATATACCTTTTATAAAGCTCCTTGCGATTACAGATGATAGGTCATATTGCTAAGCCTATTAAGGTGGATGTGCTGGCGACAACCTTAGCTGAGTTTTTTGAGTAATAGAATATTTGCTTGAGTATGTTTGTAAAACATACTATAATGGGTTTAATCTAAAGTGCAGTTTAGATTAAACCCGTTTTTTCTAATATGCAGGTGATTAATTAGCTAGGGAAAATTATTTGAGTAATGATCTAATTCACTATATTTCGTGAGGAGGACGCATATGAACTTCAATTTTAACGGACAGGAATATCCTTATACTTCTCGCCGCCGCGTCATTTACGGGCGGCGCGGCATGGTGTGCACGAGCCAACCCTTATCGGCCCAGGCAGGCCTTGCTATGCTGCAGCAAGGCGGCAATGCCATCGATGCCGCCATCGCTACAGCAATTTGCCAAACCATTGTGGAGCCTACGAATACGGGTCTGGGCAGCGACTGCTTTGCTCTCGTGTGGGTGAAGGATAAGCTCTATGGCTTGAACGGCAGCGGCTACGCACCGACGCACCTGACGGCGGAAGCAGCCCGCGCCGCGGGCTGCACCGACAAAATCCCCTTCTTCGGCTGGGTCGCCATGACCATCCCCGGCGCCGCCGGCGCCTGGGCCGAGCTGCACAAGCGCTTTGGCAAGCTGCCCTTTGCCAAGCTTTTCGAGCCCGCCATCGATTACGCTGCCCATGGCTACCCTGTCTCTCCCATCGTGGCACGCTTTTGGCAGGCAGGTCTGGAGAAATTCCTACCCTACAAGGATAACCCTGCCATGCAGCATTGGTTCGCAACCTTTACGCCCGGTGGGCATGTGCCCAAAACGGGCGAGCTGGTGAAGCTGCCGGACCACGCCAAAACCTTGCGCCTTTTGGCAGACAGCTATTGCGAAAGCCTCTATCGGGGCGAGCTGGCTAAAAAAATCGTGGCCTTTAGCAATGCCACCGGTGGCTACCTTACTAAGGAAGATTTGGCTGACTATCATGCGGAGTGGCAGGAGCCCATTCACATCAACTATCGTGGCTACGATGTGTGGGAAATGCCGCCCAACGGGCACGGCATCACTGCCCTCATGGCATTGAACATGCTGAAGGGTTTTGAGTTCAAGGAAAAGAATTGCGGCGAGACATATCACAGGCAAATCGAAGCCATGAAGCTGGCCTTTGCGGATGGCATGAAATATATTGCGGACCCACGCTACATGCGCACCAAGGTGGAGGAGCTCTTGAGCGAGGAATATACAGCTCAGCGTCGGGCTTTAATTGGCGAACAGGCCCTGGACCCGGTGCCTGGCACACCCTTCTGCGGTGGCACCGTGTACCTCAACTCTGCTGATGACGAGGGCAACATGGTGTCCTTCATCCAGAGCAACTACAAGGATTTTGGAAGCGGCATTGTGCTGCCCGGCTACGGCCTCAATTTGAACTGCCGCGCCGCCGGCTTCAGTCTGGACCCGGAGAGCGACGATTACCTCTTGCCGCGCAAAAAGCCCTATCATACCATTATTCCGGGCTTCCTCACCAAGGATGGCAAGGCCGTGGGTCCCTTCGGCGTCATGGGTGCCTATATGCAGCCTCAGGGCCATGTGCAGGTGGTCATGAACACGGTGGACTTTTTGCTCAACCCCCAAGCCAGTCTGGATGCACCCCGTTGGCAGTGGATCGAAGGCAAAAAGATTTGGCTTGAAGACCGTGTTCCGGCGGAAATTATCGAGGATTTGCGTCACCGTGGCCACGAAATCACTGTGAAGGAAGATTACACCAGCTTTGGTCGTGGCGAAATCATTTGGCGCGATGACAACGGCGTTTTGGCAGGAGCCACCGAGCCTAGAGCGGATGGCACTGTAGCTGCATGGTAAAACAGAACAATTGTTTCGAGTAACGTTTCGTTACAGGAAGCCTGCGCTTGAAATTAATAGTATTGAGCAATACGCTCCCCATGGGAAAAGCTCCCATGGGGAGTTTGCTTGTGCAAAATTTTGTGCTGTGGGTTTTGCGTCACTATAATTTTTATGATACAATATAGTATCAAAACAAGAGCAAGAGCTGCCAGTGGCTACCCATGAATAGGGCATAAATAAAGTCACGGCAGATTTAACTATAGGAGTGCGAAGACAGTGACAGCAAAAATCATTATCGGAGCCAGCAAGGATGAAACGCGCATGGGCTTAGTGGAAAACGGCAAGCTCATGGAATATTTGGTGGAGCGCACCGCGGAGCAGCATCTGGTGGGCAGCATCTTTAAAGGGCGTGTGTGCAATGTAGTGCGGGGCATTCAGGCAGCCTTTGTGGATATTGGCCTCGAGCAGAATGCGTTTCTGTATTTGGGCGAGGCCATGGATGTGACCGAGGGCCAAAGTATCATCGTGCAGATCTCCAAGGATGCCCGTGGTACCAAGGGACCTACCGCTACAAGAGAGCTCACCCTGCCGGGGCGTTATGCAGTGCTGCTGCCCCAAGCGGACTACGTGGGTATTTCCCGCAAGATTACCGATAAAAGTGAAAAGGAACGTTTGAGTAAAATTTATAATGAGGTGCGTCCGGCAGGCATGGGCGTGGTGGTGCGTACCGCCGCCTCCTGCGTCAGCGAGGAGCTTTTAGCGCAGGACATCGCTGAGTTGGCCGCCGCGTGGCGGGTGCTGGAGGCCCGCCAGCGGGTGGCCAAGGCTCCCTGCCTGCTCAGGCGGGAGCTGGATTTGCCCATTCGCATTGTGCGCGACTACCTGAGACCTGGCCTAGAGGAAATCGTCATCGATGATTTGACTACCTATAAGCGGGTGGAGGAGCTCCTCAACCAGCTGCCCCAAGGCAAGAACATTCGCCTCACCCTCTATCAGGGGCTAGAGGATATTTTTACCTACAACCAGCAGCAAGAGGCGGTGGCAGGCATTTCCGACAAGCGTGTGTCCTTGCCTAGTGGTGGCTATTTAGTCATCGACTACACCGAGGCCATGACCGTCATCGATGTGAACAGCGGCAAATTCAGTGGTCGTGAAAATCTGGAAGAGACCATCATGCAGATCAATCGGGAGGCAGCAAGCGAAATTGCGCGTCAGCTGCGCCTCAGGGACATCGGTGGCATCATCGTGGTGGATTTCATCGACATGCACACAGACGAGCACAAAAAGGAAATTTTGCAGGTGCTCCAGCAAGCACTCGCCGGTGACAAAATGCATCCCAAGGTGCAGGACATCACCGTGCTCAATCTGGTGGAAATTACCCGCAAAAAATCCCGCCAAAACTTGTCCAGTGTGCTGTATGCGCCCTGTCCCGTGTGCGACGGCAGCGGCAGGGTACAAAGCCGTGAAACGCTGGCCTTGGAGGTGAAGCGTCGCCTGCGCACGCTTTTAAAGCGGCGAGGCAGCGCCAAAAGCCTTTTGATTGTGGCCAATCCTTGGCTGGCAGAATGGCTCCTAGCCAAGGAGCTGCGGGCTTGGGAGCGGGAGCTGGCCTGCACCCTCAAGGTGGAAAGCGACGCCAGCCTGCACATCGAAAGTTTCATGATTTTAGACAATACTGGTGTTGACAAATAACGCCATTATTGGTAAAATAATCCAGTATGGACTGTCTTGGTCCGTCCCCAACCGCGCAGAGAGGTCTGAAAATCCTGCTGCGAAGCAGTGGGTACCGTATTTGGCGAGTCTATCATTAAGGGAGGTGCAAATAGATGTACGCAATTATCAAAACCGGCGGCAAACAATACCGTGTTAGCGAAGGCGAAACCCTGCAAGTTGAAAAACTGAACGCAGAAGTTGGCGCTGAAGTTGTTTTTGAAGAAGTTCTGACCGTTGTTAACGACGCTGACGTGAAGATTGGCAAGCCCGTAGTTGAAGGCGCAAAGGTTGTTGCTAAAGTTGTAGAACATGGCAAAGCTGACAAGATTTTCGTTTTCAAATACAAAGCTAAATCCAACTATCGTAAACGTCAAGGTCATCGTCAACCGTTCACTGCTGTTGAAATCGTTTCCATCAACGCATAATAGCAATGGTACAGGTCGATATATTCAAGGATAAGCAGGAAAAGATTACTGGCTATAAGGTCAGCGGTCATGCTGGTTATGCAGAGGAGGGCATGGACATTATTTGCAGTGCCGTTTCTGCTCTGACACAGGCTCCCTTGCTTGGCTTGGAAAGACATTTGAAGCTTACTCCGTCCTACAGCGTCAATCAGGAGGACGGAATTTTAGAGGTAGCATTGAACAGTGCTCCTACTGACCTGACGCAGGCGATTTTACAAACCATGGTTTATGGAGTGGAATCCATTGCACGTCAGTGTCCGCAATATGTTCGTATCCAAGAACATAGGAGGTGAAAGTAATGTTTGAAATTATTCTGCAATTACATGCACATAAAAAAGGTACCGGTAGCTCCCACAACGGTCGTGACTCTAACGCACAACGTTTGGGCACCAAGGCTCATGACAGCCAATTGGTAACCGCTGGCAGCATCATCGTTCGTCAACGTGGTACCAAATTCCATCCCGGCAACAATGTTGGCATGGGTAAGGATTACACCATTTTCGCTACTATCGAAGGTCGCGTAAAATTCGAGCGCAAGGGCCGCGATAAACGCCAAATCTCTGTATATCCCGTAGAAGAAGCTATCTAATCTACAAAAACAAGTCCGCATCCATCTTGGGTGCGGATTTTTTGCTTTACAGAGCTCTTCTTTGTGGTATACTGTAGCTAGCAAAGGGTATGTGTACTGTTTGCTTAGCATAATTTTCGTTACATCAGTTTCAGATAAGGAGTTGTTAATATGTTAGCTGTTGGTACTGTGGCACCGGCCTTCACCCTGCCGGATAAAGAGGGAAATAACGTTAGCTTAAGCGATTTTGCAGGCAAAAAGGTGGTTTTATACTTCTATCCCAAGGATTCCACCCCTGGCTGTACTCGTCAGGCCCAAGCCTTTCGGGATGCTTTCGAAAAATTCGTCACTGCCGGAGCAGTCATCATCGGCATCAGCAAGGACAGCGTGAAATCCCATCTGAATTTTGCCACCAAGCAGGAGCTGCCCTTCATTTTGCTGTCCGACACCGAGCATACTGTTTTAGAGGCCTATGAGGTATGGCAGGAAAAGAAGCTGTATGGCAAGGTAAGCATGGGCGTGGTACGCTCTGTATATGTCATTGATGAGGAAGGCAAAATCGCTGCCGCTTGGACCAAGGTGAAGCCGGAGCAGAGCGCAGTGGATGCACTGGAAT
>SFRS01000070.1 GCA_004562175.1 bacterium
TAATAATCATTTTCGCACCGGCGCGCTTGAAGCCCAGCATGGTTTCCATAACAATGCGTTTTTCGTCAATCCAGCCCTTTGCAGCAGCAGCCTTCACCATAGCATACTCGCCACTTACGTTGTAAACGCACAGGGGGCGGTTGAAGGTCTCGTGAACACGTTGTACCACGTCGAGGAAAGCCAAAGCAGGCTTAACCATGACAATATCGGCGCCTTCTTCGATATCCAGCGCTACCTCGCGCAGTGCCTCATCGCTGTTGGCGGGGTCCATCTGGTAGCCCTTGCGGTCACCGGCAGAGGGAGCCGAGTCCGCTGCAGCACGGAAGGGACCATAGTAAGCGGAGGCAAATTTAGCGGAATAGGCCATAATGGGAATATGCTTGAAGCCATTTTCGTCCAAAGCTTCGCGAATGGCTTTAACATAGCCGTCCATCATATTGGAGGGAGCAATCATATCAGCACCAGCTTGGCAATGAGAAACGGCAACCTTGGCCAGCAGTGGCAGGGTTTCGTCATTATTAACAGTGCAGCCATGCTCCAGCACGCCGCAATGACCATGCTCGGTGTATTCGCACATGCACACATCGGTGGGTTTCGTCATTATTAACAGTGCAGCCATGCTCCAGCACGCCGCAATGACCATGCTCGGTGTATTCGCACATGCACACATCGGTAATAATCACAATTTCAGGATATTTTTCCTTAATCAGCTTGCAGGCCAGCTGCACGGGCTCGTTCATATCCCAAGCGCTGCTGCCCACTGCGTCCTTATAGGAGGGCACGCCAAAGAGCAATACAGCAGGAATACCGAGAGCTGCAACCTCGTCCATGCACTCGCCGAGGCGGTCGATGGACCAATGATAGTTGCCGGGCAGGGACTCAATCTCATGCTTTACATCGGTGCCGGGAACTACAAAAATAGGATAAATCAAATCCTTCACGGATACTTCAGTTTCACGAATCATAGCGCGCAGATTTTCGGTTGCGCGGGTACGACGGGGACGATATACAGGAAAACCAGTAGACATTTTCAGGACTCCTTTATTTATTGAAATACTCTCTAATAGCCTTAACTAAGCCATCAATGGTGTATTTTTCTGCTTCGATAGCGGGTTGCAGACCATGCTTCTTCAGGGTTTCGCTGGTCACAGGGCCAATAGCAGCCAAAGCAACCTTGTTCAGCAGCTCTTGCTTGTCGCCCAAAACCTTCAACAGATTGGTAACGGTGGAGGAGCTGGTGAAGGTTACCACGCTGGCACTGCCATCGGCGAGAGCAGCCAAGAGCTCGTCCTTATTCTCGCAATCAGCCACAGTTTCATAAGCAGTAACAACATCAACTACAGCGCCGATTTTACGCAGGGACTCAGGCAGCACTTCGCGAGCGACCTTGGCGCGAGCGATGAGAATCTTGTCACCAGCAGTGATTTTGTCGGTCAAGGCTTCGGCCAATTCCTCAGCCTTGTAAGCGGAAGGAATTAAATCAGCAACGAGACCGTGGGCTTTCAAAGCGTCGGCAGTGGCGCTGCCAATGGCAGCCAGCTGTACGCCGGCCAAAGCGCGGGCATCCTTGCCTGCGGCAGTCAAACGCTCGAAGAAGTATTCTACGCCGTTGGCGCTGGTGAACACCAACCATTTATAGCTAGACAGCTCTGCAATACCCTTATCCAGCGGAGCATAGTCAGCAGCTGGCACGATTTTGATGGCAGGCACTTCGATAACCTTAGCCCCCAAAGCTTCCAGCTTTTTAGTCAAATCGCTGGCTTGAGCGCGAGCTCTGGTTACGATGATGGTTTGGCCAAAGAGGGGCTTGTTATCGAACCATTGCAGCTGCTCACGCAGCTTCACAACCTCGCCCACGAGGAAAATAGCAGGGGGCTTCAAATTATTGGCCTTCACATCGGCTGCAGCCTTGCCCAAGGTGGTTACCAAGGTGCGTTGCTCCGGATGGGTACCCCAACGGATAACAGCGGCAGGGCAGTCAGCGCTGCGACCATTAGCAATCAATTGGCTGGAAATCTTTTCAATATTTTCCACACCCATCAGGAAAACAAGGGTATCAACAGCAGTGGCCAAGCCCTTCCAATTGATGGTGGAAGCGCCTTTAGTGGGGTCCTCATGGCCGGTGATTACGGCGAAGGAGGTAGCCACATGGCGGTGGGTAACGGGAATACCGGCATATTCAGCAACGGCAATAGCGCTGGTCACACCGGGCACAAACTCAAAGGGTTGGCCGGCTTCCAAAAGCTCGATGGCTTCCTCGCCACCACGACCAAAAACGAAGGGATCGCCGCCCTTTAAGCGAGCAACAGTCTTGCCCTCCTGGGCCAATTTCACAAGCAGCTTATTAATATCAGGTTGACGCATGGTGTGGTTGGCACTGGCCTTGCCCACATAAACCATTTCTGCATCCTTGCGTGCAAAGGCCAAAATGCGGGGGTCAGCCAAGCGGTCATACACAACTGCATCCGCAGTTTCCAAGCATTCCTTGGCCTTCAGGCCTAAAAGTCCCGGGTCGCCGGGGCCGGCGCCGATTAAATATACTTTACCCTGTTTAGTCATTCTGTCACTCTCCTTAAAGAATTGCAGCCAAAATTGCTTGGCCACCGTTAGCGAGCATCTTTCTGCCCAATTCCTGTCCCAAGGCTACAGCATCGTCAGCTGCGCCCTCGATGGTATCTCTCAAAACAGTGCTGCCATCCAAAGCAGCAATGATTGCTTCAATTTTAATCTTCTCGCCATCCACATCGGCGTGCACGCCGATGGGTACCTGGCAGCCACCCTCCAACAAACCGAGGAAAGCACGCTCGGCGTTGGTGGCATGCACGGTAGGCATATCATTCAAAAAGTCCAGCATTTGGCGTACCTCGGCATCGTCAGTGCGACACTCGATAGCCAAAGCGCCCTGCCCCACAGCCGGCAAGCACACGCTGCTAGGAATCACAGCCTTAATTCTGTCGCCATGGCCCAGTCTTTCTAGGCCGGCGGCAGCCAAAATCACAGCATCGTAGAGTCCCTCATCCAGCTTGCGCAGGCGTGTATCCACATTGCCCCGCAAATCACGAATAGTCAAATCGGGACGCGCTGCCAAAAGCTGAGCCTTACGGCGCAGGCTGCTGGTGCCTACCACTGCTCCCAAGGGTAGCTCGGCAAAGCTATCATACTTGTTGCTCACAAAGGCATCACCCACATTGGCACGCTCCGTGATAGCGGTCAAGCACAGCCCTTCCGGCAGAACTGTGGGCATATCCTTGAGGCTGTGAACGGCCAAATCTACCTCGCCACTCAGCAAATCCTCTTCAATCTCTTTTGTAAACAAGCCCTTGCCACCAATTTGCGCCAAAGGCACATCCAATATTCTATCACCCTTGGTGACGATTTTTTTCAGCACTACCTCGCATTCGGGGTACTGCTTGCGCAGGCAGGCAGCAATATGGTTGCTCTGCCACAGGGCCAAAAGACTTTGTCTAGTCCCAATCTTCAATACGGCTTTCATCACCAAACTCCTCTCCGCTTTCATTTAGCAGGAATAAATCACACATCATCTGCTTATAGCGCTCCTCCTCAGGAGTGCCTGCCACAGCATTCATAGCCTTCATGGGCTCACGCAGGAATTTATGCTCCAAGCGTTGGGTCATTAAATCAATAATGCGGCGCTGCTCATCAGTCAGCTCAGGCAGCTTGATAAAGGCCTTCTTCAGCACCTTTTGGCGCAGGAAATTCATTTTATCGTGAAGCTGTACCATCACAGGACGCATGGTGTAATAGCGCAACCGCTCCTTCAGAGCAGCAATTTCTTCTGCAATAATTTGCTCCGCTACCTTGGCCTCGTGGGTGCGGAAGTTTTTGTTCACGTCCACCACGTTTTCCAAATCGTCGATATTATAAACAGTTACGCCCTGCATATCGTTTAAGGCCGGGTCCACATCGCGAGGAACCGCGATATCAATCAATATCAAGGGACGGGTCTGGCGATTGGTCAAGAGAGGCCCAAGATTTTCCGCCGTCAAAACATAATGGGGCGCGCCTGTGGAAGTAATGATAATATCAGCCTCAGCAGCCTGCTTAAACATTTGTTGATAGGGAATAGCCGTGCCATTAAACTTTTCAGCAAGCTCCTGGGCATGATCAAAATTGCGGTTGCTGACAAAAATCGTCTTGGCGCCCTTATCAATCAAATGACGTGCCGTAAGCTCACTCATGTGGCCGGCGCCGACCACAAGGATATTGGCCGTGTGCAAATCACCCAAAATATTGATAGCTAAATCCACGGCAGCACTGGAAACAGAAACACTGCTGTAAGCAATTTTCGTTTCCGTGCGCACCCGCTTGCCCACGGCAATAGCACGATTCATCAGGGTATTTAAAATAGTGTCGGTCATACCATTGTTGCGGGCAATTTGGTAGGCGTTTTTGATTTGGCTCAAAATTTGGCCTTCGCCGATAATCAAAGAGTCCAAGCTGGAAGCCACTCTGAACAAATGCTGCACACACAAGGTGCCCGTTAAATTATAAAAATATTCTCCCTTGTAGTGCTCACCCGCCAAATGCTCCAAAAGGCGCTTAATAAAAGGAATGGCCTCATGGGGATTTTCCAGCACCATGTATAACTCGGTACGATTGCAGGTGGACAAAAGCATGGCTTCGGGGATATTGTCGTAATTGCGCAGGCGGCGCAATATGCTAGCTACCCTATCATTAGTGAAATTAAAACGCTCGCGGATCTCAACGGGGGCCGTTTTGTGATTGAGACCTAAAACTGCTAATTGCATCTAAGATGTTCTCCTTTGCCTGAGCAGCATGACCTGCTGCTACTAAATTAATTATATCTTCTGTGAGTATTTGTCGCCAAAAAGCCGTGCGCTGGGCAGGAGTTGAGGGGATTTGCTGCACCAGTAAACGTTGTTGGCGTAAAAAAGCATTGAATTCTGCCATATCAGGACTGATTACTTGTTGTAATTTCCTTTTTAAGATTCTGGTGAAGGCCGGCATGCCTCCGGTAGCCAAGGCTACAGTGATATCTCCTTGACTAAAGGATGAGGGCACTGTAAAATTACTCAGCTCCGGCTCCGTAATATTGTTACAGAGCAAGGGCGCATCAGCGGTGATTTGCCTATTGACAGTCTTATCATTAGTAGCAGCAATAACAATGAAGGCTTGCTGAATATATTGAGTCTTATAGCAATCACTTATCAGCTGGCAATTGTATTTCTGCGCTGTCTTCTGCAGCAAATCGCAGAACTCAGGCGCCACAATTGTGACCTCTGCCCCCGCCTCACACAGGGTGTTGAGCTTGCGAGCTGCCACCTCACCGCCACCGATAATGACGCATTTTTTACCTGTTAGCTTCAACATTACAGGATAATGAAAATTATTCTCAATAAGCATTGGTTAAACCACCTGTAAATTAGTGATAATATATTTCATTAAACACCAGTCTTAAGTATATATGATATCACATTTGAGCTCTTTTTTAAAGAGAGGAAAGGAGAAAAGTGTTAGAGAAGTTACGGAATGAGCAAAAGACCTTCACAATAGCAACTGTCCCTATGACAAAAATCCCCACTCTGTTTATCTTCAGAGCGGGGATTAGTTTTTTCACAACCCTTGTGTGCGCATGGTCACACTATTTAATTTTTTTGAAAAGTCGCTTAGCGTTAGCTGTGGTCAGAGCTGCCAGCTCGTCCACATCCATATCCAGCACCAGCGCCGCATTGCGAGCTGTATATTCCACATAGCCCGGATTATTGCGCTTGCCTCTAAAGGGCACGGGCGTCAGATAAGGACAATCCGTTTCAAAGAGCATGAGCTCTTTAGGCACATAC
>SFRS01000071.1 GCA_004562175.1 bacterium
ATTCTTTTCGGTATATTTTCAGGTAGGATAAAATTTCAGTACTTTTGTTGTTATATAATGCACAAAAAGAAAGAACTACTCCCTAGTGTAACGAGTACTTTGCTATCCCTAAAAGTTTCCAGAAAAAGCATGCAAAAGTCGCGTAATACAGTTTACGCTCATTGTAATATATGGTACAATAAATACAACTACGATGCTTGCCCTTGAGTTGTGGACGGAACTAAAAGGGCAGGAGTGTTTTGTTAATCAAAGCTTATACAAGGAGATGTTGTAAGGATGAAAAAAATCTTAGTTGTCCTCATGGCTATGCTGACTATGGCAGTTATGCTGGCAGGCTGCGGCGGCGACAGCAAAAAGGCTGCCTATCCCGCTGATGGCGATATTTCTGTCATCATTCCTAAGGCTCCCGGTGGCGGCACCGATACCTCTGCCCGCGGCCTGATTCAATTCATGGAAAAAGAGCTGAAGGGCTCCAAGTTCGTGCCCGTGAACAAGCCTGATGGCGGCGGCGTAACCGGTATGGTGGAAACTGCCAATGCTAAGGCTGATGGCCATACCCTGGGCATGGTAACCGTAGAGCTGGCTATGTTCCCGCACCAAGGCAAATGCAAAAACACCTATAAGGATTACGCAGCTATTTGCGCACCCATTGCAGCTCCCGCTGCTTTAATCGTGCCCAAGGAAGCTCCCTATAACAGTGTGGACGAATTCGTGAAATTCGCCAAAGCCAACCCCGGCAAAATCAAGATGGGTAACAGCGGTGTAGGTGCTATTTGGCACATTGCTGCGCTGTCCTTCGAGGAAGAGTTCGGCGTACAATTTAAGCATGTGCCTTATCCGAAAGGCTCTGCTGATATTGCTGCTGCTCTGGCAGGCAAGCACATCGATGCTACCTTGGCTGATCCCTCCGTATTCAAGAGCCAGGTTGACGCTGGTAACCTGAAGATTTTGGCTGTGATGGCTGGTAGCCGTAGCGTGATTTATCCCAACGTTCCGACCTTCAAGGAATTGGGCCATAACATGACCGTGCGCGCTTGGGCAGCTCTGGTTGCTCCGAAAAACACTCCGAAGGACAAGCTGGACGTGCTGCGCAACGCTGCGAAAAAGGTTTGCGAATCCAAGGAATTCAAGGATTATTTCATGAAGCAGGGCATCGACCCCACCTGCATTATCGGTGAGGAAGCTGATAAGATGATGGCTGAAGACCATGCTATGTATGAAAAATTCTTGAAAAAAGCAAAATAAAGAATGATTCTTGAAGAGCTCGGACTAGCGTCCGAGCTCTTTTGCTGTCTATGAATTATCAGATTGTAAGAACAATTCTTATTAAGCTATTAAACTTCGTTTAAATTAGCCTAAGAATCATTCCTAGTAGCGTCGATATTTTTTGCTTAGGGTATTGGAATTTCCCCCATACTATGCTATAATCTATTTAGCTATTGGTATAGGTTTAGTATGTCTTTTTGGTAAGAGGGCATGGCCCTACGGTCCCGCCGCTGTGCAGGCTGCAAGCCTAAGTCAGCAACCGATCTATACCTTACTTGAATCCACGGGTGATGGAGACAGTAGATTGGCTAAATTCTGCTATCGCTTTTTATGGTCGTCTTTAGTTAATTCTGTCTTTGTGACTTCTGCTGGATGCGGCGGAAGTCTTTTCTTATTATTGAGAGCAATTATCACTTAATATGCTATATAAAGGAGGCTCTTGTGGAAGAATATCAATTTTCCCAAGGAAAAAATCTGCGCTGTGGCTATACAACAGGCAGCTGCGCCACGGCAGCAGCCAAAGCGGCGGCCACCATGCTGCTCATCGGTGAGCGTGTGGAAAGCGTCCGCATCGATACTCCCAAGGGCATAGTGCTCAGCTTGGAGCCCTTGGAGGTGGAGCAGACTGCGGATTACGTCAGCTGTGCTATTCGCAAGGATTCCGGCGATGACCCGGACGACACCAATGGCATTTTGGTCTTTGCCAAGGTGGAAAGAGTTGCAGAGCCCGGCGTGCACATCGAAGGTGGTGTGGGCGTAGGTCGCGTCACCAAGCCGGGACTGGCCTGTGCTCAGGGTGGACCCGCCATCAACCCAACTCCCAGACGCATGATCACTAGCGAGGTCACCAGCGTCATGGAGCAGGTTGGCTATACGGAGGGCTTGCTAGTCACCATTTCCATTCCCGAGGGCGTGGAGATTGCTAAAAAAACCTTCAATCCTCGCTTGGGCATTGTGGGAGGTCTGTCAGTCCTAGGCACCAGCGGTATAGTGGAGCCCATGAGCGAAAAGGCCCTCATCGAAACCATGTATGTGGAGATGAGAGCGCAACAGGCAAGGGGCAACAAAAATTTGTTAGTCTTTTTCGGCAATTACGGCGAGGACTTTACTCGCGATGTGATGCAGCTTGATTTGGAGGGAGCGGTGACCTGCAGCAATTTTGTGGGCGAGCTCCTGGATTATGCGGTCTTCTTAGGCTTCGAAACCCTGCTTTTAATCGGCCACAGCGGCAAGCTGGTGAAGCTGGCCCAAGGGGTCATGAATACCCATTCCAAATATGCGGACTGCCGCACGGAGCTCTTTGCTCTGCAGGCCATGTTCCACGGAGCATCCATTGAAGTGGGCAAGGAGATTTATGGGTGTCTGACCACCGATGAAGTAACCAAAATCCTGAAGCGGGAAAACCTTTTCGAGCCCGTTATGGAGCAGGTTACGGAAAAAATTGATTTTTACATGCAGCATAGGGTGCATGGTAAAATAAAAACTGCTGCTTTTATGTTCTCTAATGTCTACGGCATTTTGGGCAAAACCAAGTATGCAGATGCTTTAATCCAACTACACACAAAAAAGGAGAGTAAAAATGAGAGGTAAGCTTTATAGTGTTGGTATCGGCCCCGGGGATCCGGAGTTAATGACTTTAAAATCTGTACGTCTGTTAAAGGAATGTGACGTGGTGGCAATTCCCCAAGGCGATAACGGTATTTTAACAGCTAAAGCAATCGTTAATAATATTATAAATCTGGATGAAAAAGAGCAGGTTATGATTTATATGCCCATGACCAAGGACATGGCTGCTATGGATAAAGCACACCGCGAGGGTGCTGACGCCATCGAAAAGCTGTTGGACGAGGGCAAAAATGTTGTATTCATCACCTTGGGCTGTCCCACCGTGTATGCAACCTGCATTTATGTGCATAAATTAGTTTTGGCTGATGGCTACGAAGCTGAGCTGGTGGCAGGTGTAACCTCTATCTGCGCCGTAGCAGCTAAGCTGAACACTTCCCTGTGCGAAAGAGCAGAACCCTTGATCGTGCTGCCCGGCAGCTACAAGGAGTCCTCCAAATTCTTGGATGGCCCCGGCAACAAGGTGCTCATGAAATCCGCCAGCGAAATCGGCCGTGTGCGCGACGAGCTGCGCGAAAAAGGCCTCATTAAAAACGCAGGCATGGTGGAGCGTTGCGGCCTCCCCGGTGAAAAGGTTTATTATAATCTGGAAGAGATTGATCCTGCTAGCAGCTATTTCTCTGTAATTCTGGTTAAAGAAAAGGAGTTTGATAAATAATGATTTATTTTATTGGTGCAGGCCCCGGTGCTGCTGATTTGATTACTGTTAAGGGTAAAGAATTGCTGGAAAAATGCGACCTGTGCATTTATGCTGGCTCCTTGGTTAACCCGGACCTTTTGAAATACTGCAAGCCCGAGTGCGTGATTATGAACAGTGCGCACATGACCCTGGAAGAGGTTATTGCGGCCATGGTTCCTGCTGCACAAGCCGGCAAATTGGTTGTACGTCTGCACACCGGTGACCCCAGTGTATACGGCGCCCATCGTGAGCAAATCGACCTGCTGCGTGGCTATAATCTGGAATATGAAATCGTTCCTGGCGTAAGCTCCTTCTGTGCTGCTGCTGCTGCCTTGAAGGCTGAATACACTCTGCCCAACGTAAGCCAATCCGTAATCATTACTCGTATGGAGGGCCGTACTCCCGTACCGCCCCGTCAAAAGATTGCTGATTACGCAGCTCACCATGCCACCATGGTTATTTTCCTGAGCGCAGGTATGCTGGAGAAGCTGTCCGGCGAGCTGATTAAGGGTGGCTATACCGCTCAAACCCCTGCTGCCATCGTTTACAAGGCAAGCTGGCCCGATGAAAAGATTGTGCATTGCACCGTTGGCACCTTGGCAGAAAGTGCAGCTAAGTATGGCATCAACAAGACCGCTTTGATTACCGTGGGCGGTTTCTTGGGCAATGAATACGACCGCAGCGAGCTGTATAATCCTACCTTTGCTCACGGCTTCCGTGAGGCTGACCCCAGCAAGCTGGATTTGAAGCCTGAGGTTAAGTAATTATTATGGAAGCGGCCATTTATTCCTTCTCCCTCAGGGGAGCGGAGCTTGCCAAACGTATCGAAGCTGTACTTAATAGCTTGGATTATAAGGTGAGCAATAAAACCGTGGCTAAATATGCCGAGCAAGCACAGCTAACAGCCATGCTGCCGGACCACAATGCAGCTTGTAGCGAGGATTTTTTCCGCTGCCAGCTCTTGGTTTTCGTAGGTGCGGTGGGGATTGCGGTGCGCACCATTGCTCCCTTTATCAAGAGCAAGCTGACGGACCCGGCGGTGCTTTCCATCGACGAGCGTGGCAGCTTTGTGATTCCGCTTTTGGCAGGGCACATAGGTGGCGCCAATGAAATGTCCCGTTATGTGGCGGCAGCTCTGGGAGCACAAGCCTGCGTGACCACAGCTACGGATGTGAACGGCCTGTTTGCTGTGGACGAGTGGGCGGCACGGAACAACATGGTGCTGTGCTCCTTGAAGGCAGCCAAGGATTTCGCGGCGGCGCTAGTGGCTGGCGAAAGGGTGGGCCTCTACGTAGACGCCGGCTTTGAGGTTGCAGGCAATTTACCCAAACAGGTTGAGTTTAACGGTAGCTTACCCATTGGCATGGCCATCACCTTGAGCAAGCATCTGGCGCCCTTTAGAGGTGCTACCGTGCGTTTGTTGCCCAAGATTGTGCATCTTGGCATCGGTTGCAGGCGCAACACTCCCTTGGAGAGGATTGAAGAGCTGGTGCTGCCGGAGCTGGAGCGCATGGATTTAGATATGCGCAGTATTGCCGGTATTGCTTCCGTTGATTTGAAAAAGGATGAGCAG
>SFRS01000072.1 GCA_004562175.1 bacterium
CAATTCTAAAAGGAGCCACCGGTAAGCGACTCCTTTTTTACAAATTCATCTAAACTACTTGGGAACTATCACGAAGCTATTATTTAGTGCACATTTCGATGAGCTTCTTGCCAACCTCACCGTTTTCTTTAATGAACAGATCCCAAACGGGCTTGGTCTTAGCTTGCCATGCTTTCACGTCTTCCGGAGTCATGTAGTACAGCTCGCAGCCATGCTTCTTCATTTCTTCGTTAGCCTTCAAATCCTCAGCCTTAGCTTGTTTACGAATGTCATCACGTACTTCTTGGGCAGCCTCCAACAGAGCCTTTTGTTGATTGGAGCTCAGCTTTTGGAAGGATTTTTCGTTCATAGCAACGATGAATTCAGGAGAAGCATTGTTGGTGATGGTCAGGTATTTATGAACCTCATACATTTTGCGGCTGATCATAGCAGGAGTGCCGGAGATTTGTCCGTCCAGAGTGCCGTTTTTAATAGCCATGTAAACTTCGCCGGAGCTCATGGTAGTGGAGGAAGCGCCGATAGCCTTGATGGTTTCGGAGGAGTATTTGGAATAACCACGAATCTTCATGCCTTCGAAGTCAGCAGGAGTCTTGCAGAGCTTCTTGTTGTTGGCGAATTGTACAAAGCCATAGTCAGCCCAAATCAAGGGACGTACGCCCTTCTTTTGCAGCTCGTCGCCCAGCATCTTGCCAACGCCACCGTCGATGGCTTTGTCGATTTGCTCATAGGAGGGGAACAGGAAGGGAACGTCAAAAACGTTCATGGCCGGAATAACCTGTGCCCAACGGCCAACGGTATTCAAGCCCATATCTAAAGCGCCGGAAACAATGGCGTCGTTCATGTTTTTATCTTTAAAGGTAGCGCCGGCAGCGGAAATTTGGATATCTACAGTGTTGTTGGTTTTGGCAGCAACCTTAGTCTTCAGGCTGTCCATGTTTTTAACCAGCCAGTGGGAAGCAGGCAATTGAGCAGCCAATTTCAGGGTTACCTTCTTTTCGCCGCCTGCAGGAGCAGCCTTCTTTTCGCCGCCACCACAGCCAGCGATGAGAGCCATAGCAGCAATTAAAGCAACAGCAGTAAATTTCTTAGAGATTTTCATAAAAACAACTTCCTTTCTTCATAGCACCTTTGCTAGTTTAATAAATTGATGATTAGTTTTTTATTTATATTTTTTATCCAGCTCATTATAGGCGTCTAAGCCAATGAAGCTGTTAAATTGACTAAAGCTGAGCATTTTGTCATGCACGCTATTGGTAGTGCCCTCATCGCGCAAGGTGCGCAGCACCTCGCCCAGGGCCTTGGTTACAGTGTACACTAAAGTGCAGGGCCAAAAGACGATGTCAAAGCCCAGGTTTTCCAAATCCTTGCTGGTCAGGTTGGGAGTGCGCCCACCCTCAATCATGTTGGCCAAGAGAATGGTATCAGGAAAAGCCTTGGCAATTTCCTCCAGCTCCCATTCGTTTTGGGGAGCTTCAATAAAGAGCGCCTCAGCACCACTATCCAAATAGAGCTTGCCTCTCTCGATAGCGGCATCCAAGCCGTACACAGCGCGGGAATCGGTGCGTGCGATGAGCAGCGTGTCGGGATTGGTCTTGGCGTCAGCCGCCGCCCGCAGCTTGCGCGCGTGCTCTGCGGCTTCAATGACCTGCTTGCCCGCCATGTGGCCGCAACGCTTAGGCCACACCTGGTCCTCGAACAGCACGCCTGCTGCGCCGGCGTGCTCATACTCTCTCAGCGTGCGCTGCACGCTGAGGGCATTGCCATAGCCCGTATCCCCGTCTGCCAAAACGGGCACGTCCACAGCGCTAGTAATTACGCGCAATGCTTGCGCCATCTCGGTCATGGACAGGTAGCCCACGTCCGGCTCAGCCAAGCGGGACGCCGCGATGGCGTAGCCGCCCATTACCAGGCCGTCGAAGCCGGCCTGCACCGCCACCTTGGCGGAAAGTGCATCGTAAACTCCGGGCAGCACCAAAATGTCCGGACGAGCTAATCGCTCACGCAATTTTTTGCCAGGATTAAGCATTATCGTTAATTCCTCCTCTAACATAAGAAAAGCCCCTACCGGCTATGCCGGTAGGGGCGTAAGTTACGCGGTACCACCCTACATTATACTCTTGAGCTTTAACGCAGCTGACGCTTGCTCCTACATCACCACAGTTCGGACGAACTCGGGGCAAGGGCTCCCAGGTGAGAAAAATGACGCCATTTCGACAGCTTGCACCAACCGCTGACTCTCTAAAGCCTGTTGTCATTTCATTCCTGTTCACAGCCGATGGATAATGTGTAATTCACTTCGGTGTAAATTATAGATAGTATAACAACACACTTTGTATCTGTCAAGCTTTTTGACGTAATTTTTTCTAATTTTTTTATCAGATTTAACACAAGTATCACTACGAGAGGAATCTGTTCATTGTGAATGTACTATGCGTTTATAATGCCCTCGGTCCAAACACGGCACCACAGGCGCAGCAAAAATCCCTCGTCAAGGCACTGCTTAAATATCCTTCAAGAGGTCATCCATGTATTTACGCAGCTTCTCCATCTTCTTGCGCACCAGGTCCACCTTGGCGGCGTCGCGGGTAACAATTTGCTCGATTTTGCTGCGCTGCAGGAGGTAATCCCGTTCCATGCCCTGCAGGTAGGAGCGCAGCTCCAAAGCAGCGGGCTCGGCTTGGACAACCTCGGAGGCGTGCACCTGCCATTCGGTGCCGGTGATTTCCACAGTGTCGCCAAAATGAGGTACATAGGTGGCAGTGCCCAGCTTGCGACCCAGCTCGTCGGCCAGTGCCAAGGAAGCGTCAATTTCACCATGGGTAACAAAGAAGGCCTTGGGGCTCACAGGCATATTGCCATACCAAGCCAAAAGCTGCTCCTTATCCGCATGGGCGGAGAAGCCCTTCATATTGTAAATCTTGGCGCAGACGCTAATGGTCTCGCCCATAATCTTCACTTTCTTGGAGCCTTCGATAATCTGGCGCCCCAAGGAGCCTTCAGCCTGGAAGCCGGCGAAAACAACGCTGCATTCCTTGCGCCACAGGTTGTGTTTCAAATGGTGCAAAATGCGGCCTGCATCGGCCATGCCACTGGCGGACAAGATAATCTTGGGGCCGGGAGTGTCATTGATGGCCATGGATTCTTGGGCAGTGGCGGTAAAGCGCAGGTTGTGCATGGAAACTAAACGTCTGCCCTGCATTTCGTACAACGCACGAGCTTCTTCGTCATATTCTTCCGGATTGGTCAAGGTGATGGCAGTAGCACGATTAGCCATGGGGCTGTCCACATAAATGGGCACCTCGGGCATCTTGCCTTCGCTGATGAGCTTTTGGAAATAATAGAGCAAAACTTGGGTACGACCAACGGCGAAAGCCGGAATGATCACGTTGCCACCCCGCTCCACAGTGTCGTTAACAATGTTGGCCAGCTCGCCCTCCTTGTCATAGGCCTCGTGAACACGGTTACCATAGGTGGATTCGGTGACTACAAAATCTGCCGGAGGCAGCTTGGAGGGGTCGTCGATAATGGGCTGGTTGGGTTGACCAATATCGCCGGTGAAGATGAGTCGAGTTTGTTTGTCACCCTCGGTGACGGTCATTTCAATGAAGGCAGAGCCCAAGATATGGCCTGCCACACGCAGGATGACCCGCACGCCGGGGATAACAGTGAATTCTTTGCCGAAGTCCTTCACTCTGAAGAGCTTCAAGGCTCTGTTGGCATCGTCCACGGTGAACAGGGGCTCCACGAATTTTTTGCCGGCGCGCATGCCCTTACGATTGGCAAATTCTGCATCGCTTTCTTGGATGTGGGCGCTGTCGGGTAACAAAATGGAGCACAGCTCTTCGGTGGATTTAGTGCAGTAGATGGGGCCGTTGTAGCCCTCTTTAACCAGCTTGGGCAAAAGGCCGCTGTGGTCCACATGAGCATGGGTCAAAACCACGGCGTCGATTTCGCCGGGATGAAAGAGGAAGTCTTTTTCGTTGAATGCTTTCACTAGCTTGGAGCCTTGGAACATGCCGCAATCCACCAGCATTTTCTTATCGCCCACTTCGATGAGGTAACAGGAGCCGGTGACAGTACGGGCAGCACCTAAAAAGGTAATTTTCATGGATATGCCTCCTTTTATTTTCTCTTTGCGTAACACTTTTACGAATACTAACTTTATTTATTTTATTCTACATTATAGAGAAAAATCCTTTTTTGGAGGTTGCAAGTTTCTGCATCAAAACGCTTATTAGGGCTTTCAATAAAAAAGCACCCGTCAGTCTCGACAGGTGCTTTTGGTTATTATCCTTATGCTAAAATATCATCCATAAATTTAATCAAACCAGCTTCTACCTCATCCCGCAAATCTAACTCGTTGTGGATTTCATGACGATAGCCGCTATAGGCCTTGACGGAAATCTTATGACCACTATTAGCCAACAAATTAGCCACATGGTACAAGCCTTCCCCATAGTTGCCACAGGGGTCCTGGTCGCCGCTAATCAAATAACAAGGAATGCTCTTCGGCACCATAGGAGCCCATTCATCACTTTCAATGAAGTGATAAAGCTGTACAAAGTCATAAGCTAGCTCCAAGGTAGTATCAAAGGTATTGAACATATCCCCTGCATGGTCGGCCACAATACGCGGGTCATTGGCAATCCAGTCAGCAGGACCATTGGGGTTTTCCACTCTATCGGTCATACCACTGAAAACCTTGTCAAACCAAGCACCTGCCGGTTGATAAGGGTCTGCCTCATAGGCAGCTTTAAACTCCGGGTCGTTATACTCAACCTCGCAGCCCTTCCATTGAGAGCACAGGCCACAGAGCATCAAGCCCTTCAAATCCTCACCATAAAAGGCTGCATAGGCACGGGCCAGCATAGAACCCCAGCTATGACCAAACACAAAATAGGGAAGCTCGGGATAAGCCTCTTTAGCAATATCATGCAAGGACTTTTCATCCTTCAAATAGGTCATATAGCCGCCAGAGTGCGGGTCGCCCAAGGTTCCTCCGTCCACACCGGTTTTGCCATGGCCCAGATGATCATCAGCAAACACTACATAGCCAGCCTGATTAAATTTGCTAATCATGTGCAGATAACGACGAGAATGCTCACCATAACCATGAATAAGCTGAATCACAC
>SFRS01000073.1 GCA_004562175.1 bacterium
CGCATGACGAAATATAAAAAATGGGATGCTTTTAAGGCCGAGGTGGGCATCAAGGTCAAGGCTGGCTCCGGCAGCAAAAGCTTTGTTACGGATACGATTGTTTTCTTCCATAATGGCAATCTGAAGAAGAAGGACAAGGACGTTAAGGATCTGCCTGAAGAGCCAGTGGAGGAAGTGAGGCAATACCAAGGCAAAATCGCCATCATAATCGATGATTGTGGTGCGGATATGGCCACAGTGCGCACTTTGCTTAACACAGGCCTGCCCTTCAGCTATGCAATTTTGCCCAACAAGGAGTTTTCCAGTGATGTGCTGGAGATGGTCAAGAGTCGTGGCAAAGTGCCCATGCTGCATCTGCCCATGGAGCCTTTGAGCCGTAGCGCCATGAGTGAGGGCGGACGCACCGTGATGACAGGTAGTAGCGCTGCTACCCAGCAGGCTTTAGTGCGCAAGCATTTGAACAGTCTTCCCGGTGTTGTGGGCGTGAATAATCATCAGGGCTCCAAGGCTACAGCGGACAAAGCAACCATGAAGGCGGTGCTGCAGGTGCTGAAGCAGGAAAACATGTTCTTTGTGGATAGTCGCACCAATTCTGCTTCCGTAGCACGTGACATGGCTAAGCAAATGGGTGTAGCCACAGCACGCAATGATATCTTCCTGGATAATAGCAGCAATGTGGAGGATATTCGAAAGCAGGTTTACAAGGCCTTTGCTATGGCAGAAAAAAATGGCAGTGCCATTGCCATCTGCCATGCTCGTCCTAATACGGCCAAATGCTGGCAGCTTTATGCGGAGGAGTTCAAAAAGAGCGGTATCACCTTTGTATCGGTGAATAAGCTACTGTACTAAGCTAGTAATGGCGTCAGCTGCATTCATTTTTGCAGGTGACAATTAGCATAAAAAGAGGTAGAAGAAAATGTCAATTTATGTGGATGAAACAATTGCCAAATATGAAAAGTATATCAATCCGGCTCAGGCCAAGCTGTTTCGCTTCATGGGCTTGGACAGCGTGGAGGCCAGTGCTTCTGGCTGGACCATCACGGATAGCGAAGGCCAGAAGTTTATAGATTGCTTAGGTGGTTATGGTATGTTCGCTTTGGGGCATCGCCATCCCAAGGTAGTAGAGGCCGTGGAGCGGGAGCTCCACGGCATGCCCATGTGTGGCAAGGTCCTCTTTAATCGGCCCATGGCCGATTTGGCAGAGGCCTTGGCTGAGATTACACCGGGCGCACTGCAATATAGCTTTTTTGTGAATAGCGGTACTGAGGCTGTGGAGGGCTGCTTGAAAATTGCCCGCTTGGCCACCAAGCGCAGCAAGTTTGTGGCCGCGAAAAATGCTTTTCACGGCAAAACCTTTGGTAGCCTAACGGCTACCGGGCGCGATTTATATCGCGAGCCCTTTAAGCCTTTGTTAAATGGCTTTACTCATGTGGAATATGGTGACGCTGAAGCCTTGGCTGCAGCAGTGGATGAAGAGACTGCGGCTGTGATTTTAGAGCCCATTCAGGGCGAGGGTGGCATCATCGTGCCGCCGGCAGGGTATCTGCGCCGAGCAAAGGAAATTTGCGAGGCCAAGGGTGCACTTTTCATCGCTGACGAGGTGCAGACCGGCATCGGTCGCACCGGCGCTTGGTTCGGTGTGAATGCTGAGGGCGTGGAGCCTGACTTGATGGCCTGCGCTAAAGCCTTGGGCGGCGGCGTAATGCCAATTGGTGCCATCATCGGCACTGAGCGCGCTTGGCAGGGCCTTATCGAAGCACCTTTCCTGCATACCTCCACCTTTGGCGGCAACCAGTTGGCTTGCGCTGCCGGTGTGGCAGCTATCCAAGCCATCAAGGAGGAGAACCTGCTGGAGCGCGGCCGGGAAGCCGGCGCGTATTTGAAGGCTGGCTTGGAAAAAATCGCTGCGGAATTTCCGGAGGTTATTACCGAGGTGCGCGGTCGCGGCATGATGCTGGGCATCGAGCTCACCAAAGAGGGTGCTGGTGGTATGCTCATGAGTCTCATGATTATGAAGCACATCATCGTGGCTTATACCTTGAATAATCCCAAGGTTATTCGCATGGAGCCTCCTTTGGTTATGCCTAAAGAGGTTATTGATCATGTGCTAGAAGAGTTCCGTGACGCGGTGAAGCAAACAGCCGACGTCATTGAAGATTTATAATCATCCAAAAGGAGTAAGAAAAATGCCTTACGTTGAAGTAAAAGAAACCATCAAAGCTGCTCCGACTAAGATTTATGAAATCATTAAGGACATGCCTGCTTATCCTAATTTCATGAAGGATTTGGTGAGCGTGGAGGTTTTGGAGCGGGGCGAGAACTACACCATTTCCCATTGGGTGAGCAATGTGGATGGTCGCAAAATTATTTGGACCGAGCGGGACACCTTTTTTCCGGAGCAAAATAAAATCACCTATGCCCAAACTGAGGGCGATTTAAAGCGGATGGAGGGTGAATGGAATATTGTGCCCCAAGGCGAGGAGTGCGAGGTAACACTGTCCGTGGACTTTGAATTTGGCATTCCTATGATTGCAGGTTTGCTCAATCCCATTTTAAAGAAAAAAGTTCGTGAAAACAGTGAAAATATGTTGACATCTATCAAAGAGCAAATTGAAAAATAAGCAAGCTCTTGTTATAATAAAAGCAGCACCTTTAGGTGTGAACTATGATTATGATTTTGCTTGAGGAGGATTTTTTTTAATGAAAACAGCTATGCTTATGGCACTGATGACCATGCTGCTCATGGCTATTGGTGACTACTTTGGCGGCTTGCAGGGCATGACCATTATGCTAGTGTTTGGCGTGGTTATGAACTTCTTTACCTATTGGAATAGCGATAAATTGGTTTTGGCTCATTATCGTGCCCAAGAGGTGAACGCCCGCACCGCTCCTAGACTTTATGCTATTGTAAAACGCTTGGCCGATCGCGCTAAGCTGCCCATGCCCAAGGTGTACATCATTGACAGCCCTGTGCCCAACGCTTTTGCTACCGGCCGTAACCCGGAGCATGCTGCTGTAGCAGTAAATACTGCTTTGGCCGACCTTTTAGATGAGGATGAATTGGCAGGTGTATTGGCCCATGAATTGAGCCACGTGAAGCACCGCGACATTTTGATCAGCACTGTGGCTGCTTCTATGGCTGGTGCCATCTCCACTATTGCTCAATGGGGCATGTTCCTTGGTGGTGGCCGCGATGAGAATGGTGAAAGCCGCAATCCCTTTGCAACTATTCTGGTTATGATTTTGGCTCCTATGGCTGCAGCCCTGATTCAAATGGCTGTGTCTCGCTCTCGTGAGTACATGGCTGACAAATCCGGCGGTGAGCTGTGTGGCAATCCTAACGCTTTGGCCGATGCACTGCTGAAGATTGAAGCCTTTGCACGTCGTCGTGTAATGCCCGGTGCTACCGAGGCTACGGCTCACATGTTCATCATCAATCCTTTCTCCGGTGTGAACCTGAAGCAATTGTTCAGCACCCATCCGCCCACAGAAGAGCGTGTACGTCTGCTCCGTGAGCAAGCTCGTGCTATGCGCTGAGACTAAATTAGTGTAAATTTGTTGGCAAAAGCTCCCATCTTTAGTATAATATAGTGTGGGAATAATGTGATTGGCTAGAAAATACCAGATACGATGCGTGGCGACAAGCCACGACCCATGTGGTCACAAGCGCAGTGCAGTGAGCACATGTTGGTCGCGCTGTGCCCTTGGGTGCGACGGCGTATAAATAATACTCCTAGGAGCCACAACGAAGTAGATGGTGCTTTATAGGCAATCTGTTAGATAAAAATATAAAAGTATAGGAGAGATTCCAATGGCTATTGAAAAAACTTTTATTCTGGTTAAACCCGACGGCGTAAAAAAGAACCTGGTTGGCAACATTTTGGCTCGCTTTGAAGCAAAAGGCCTGAAAATCGTTGCTTTGAAAATGATTGTTGCTCCCAAAGAAGTTGCTGAAACTCACTATGCAGAGCACAAAGAAAAACCCTTCTTTGGCGAATTGGTTGACTTCATCACCTCTTCTCCGCTGGTTGCTGCTGTAATCGAAGGCGAAAACGCTATTAAAGCAGTTCGTCAACTGAACGGCGCTACTAATCCGCTGGAAGCTGTTCCTGGCTCCATCCGTGGTGACTATGCTCTGAGCATTGGCGAAAACATCGTTCATGGCTCCGACAGCCCGGAAGCTGCAGCTCGCGAAATCGCTAACTGGTTCAAACCCGAAGAAATCTGCTAATTTTTAGTTGTTCTTTGAAAAATACCCCCATGTTCATAGCTTTCTACATGGGGGTTATTTTCATAGTGGGGCTTATACTTTAGATAACAAGGGGCTTGTTGTTTAAACTATAACTCTCACATATACTTAAGTGATGAAAGGATGATTATCATGAAAAAAGCTGCTGTTTACACTCGTACCGGCGATAAAGGTACCACTGGCCTGTACACTGGTGAGCGTGTTCCTAAGCAATCCCTGCGCGTGGAAGCCTATGGCACTGTAGATGAAATTACTTCTGCTTTGGGTTTGGCACGTTCCCAAGCAACCCGTGAGGATGTTAAGGAAACCATTTTCAATGTACAAAAGCTGCTCATGAGCGTGATGGCTGATATTGCTAGTCTGAACCTGCCCGAGCCCTACATCAAGGAAGAGCATGTAAAGCTTTTTGAAAGCACCATTGATAAGTTTGATGCATTGTTACAACCTTTGGGACACTTCATTATTCCCGGTGACACTGTAGCTGCTGCTGCCTTGGACATTGCTCGTACCACAACTCGTCGTGCTGAGCGCTGCCTGCTGCGTTTGGCAGAAACCGAAGAGGTTAACCCCAATGTACTGATTTGCTTGAATCGTCTGTCCGACCTGTGCTTTATTTTGGCACGTGTAGAAAGTGAAGTAAAATAAGTAGTTCATGCAAAGACTCCCATTGTCATTTGGCGATGGGAGTTTTTTTGATGCCAGGGATCCTCTTGCTAAATATAAAAACATAAGTTTGTTATCTAGATGCTTTGGCCTTGCGGTGCCCTCGTTATTGGGGTATAATTGAGGTAGATTTAAGCAAAAATACTAGCTTTGGACAAGGGGAGGTGCAGTATGGATATCAAGGCTGAGGAGCTGCTTTATAAGCTGC
>SFRS01000074.1 GCA_004562175.1 bacterium
CGGTGCCTTGTCCTCGAACATTTCGGCCACAAAGGTACCCTTATTGGTAGTAAATTTAATTTTTCTGTTTTCACTCATAATAAAAGCCTCCAGCTAGATATATTAATACTTGTTAAAGGAAACCTGATGACGCATCAGGGCTACCAAGAGATACAGACCGCAGCCTAAAGCAGCCATGGTGCCCGGCAGCAGCTGCTTGCCGGCCTCGTTGCCATGCAGGAAGATAGCAGCCACCAGCAGCATGCAGAAGAAGCCCATGGTAGCCTGCAGACGCTTGGGGAAAAGGCGCTTGCCATTCTTATCGCCCTTAGCCTGGGTGTATTCCGCAATGCGAATTTCCGGCAGGAACATAATGATGGCCACGCAGTTCAATAAAATCATTTCCATGGTAAGCACGGTGGCTTCCTTGCTGAATTGAGCCAGAGCCAGTCCTGCCAGGGAAATACCTGCTAAATACAGGCTGCGGAAATAACCGCCCTTGATTTGGCTTTCCAAAATATAAGCCGCACCGGTAAGCAGGGGATAAACCCAATAGCCCTCCTTGCCCATCCAGACAGCGGAGCCAATGATGATTACATTATCAGCAATACGATGACGGTCACCGGAGCTACGATTCAGCATGCGCAGCACGAAAAGCAGCCACAGCAGCACCAAAATATTGCCTTCGCCGAAGAAATAGTAGCCCACTACGGTCAGTGCACCACCGATGATACCGCCCAGCTGGCGATCAGGGTCCAGCTCTTGGGCAATCATGAAGCTTAAGAGAAAGCCCAAACCGGCATTCAAAGCGAACATCACAGCATCACCGGAGTCCATGCCACCGGAGGTTTTCCACAGCGTCAACGCCACACACAGGAAAATGGTGGACGCCTAAATACTTGCTGATGCCAGTGGGGTCGTAGCCCTCGCCAGGCTCGTAGCCCTTATATTTATTACCTTTTTTTGCCATTTGCTTACACCTCATACTCGTTGTAGAAATTTTTAACCTCTATATTATATCATAAGAGCAGTCAAGAGTCATGCAAAAATCTAGCGAAAAGGCCATTCCCACAAGAAAAAAGACACCGAAAGCTGGTTTAAAGCTCTCGGCGTCAGTTTTTTTAGAATACCTCAGCCAGCTCGGCCAAGGTTAAAGCAAAGGCTGCTGTGCGTGGTACAGCGGTGTTTAAATCCACGGATTCGTGATCCGTATGCTCATCATAATTTTCCACGCCCAATGCGTCCAAGGTGGGCACGAATTTGGCAGTGCGGTTGCCATCGGTCAGGCCTCCTGCCACCCATTCGCTGACCTCGCCGCCAAACTCTTCCTTCACAATGCGCTTATACACATCCACCATCTTTTGGGCTTGGGCAGTCTTTTGCATGGGTCCGGTCACGATACCACCGGTAACGGTAACAGTGGTGCCGGGAATGACAATTTTGTTGGCCAGGGCCTTCACCTCGGCGTCAATGCGGCGCTGCTCTTCAATAGTGAAGCAGCGAATATTCACTTCACAGAAGGCATCACCAGGGATAACACTGATTTTATCATTAGTGGAGCCAATCACGCCCACATTAACAGTGTTTTGGGGAATGAACTGACCTGCATCCACAATGCCGCGAGCCTTGAGGGCCGCAGCGGTGAAGTCCTCGGGCTTGCCGGGCATGGGGCTGGCCAGCTTGTGCAGCTCTGTGATGGTATAGGCCAGCTGATGAATAGCGTTGGCGCACTCTTGGGAAGCATTGCCATGGTGACCACCAATACCCTTGACTTCAATGCGATACTTGGCGTTGCCCTTGCGCTGGGTCACTATGCCCCAGTTAGGACGTGCCACATCCATGATAATGGCAAAATCGGACTGCTGGCTCAGCTCGGCTACAATTTCCTCCGCCGTTTTGGAGCCGCCCTCCTCTTCGCCGTTGGTATAATAAATAATTTCCTTGAAGTTGTCGAAGCCTGCGGCCTGCAAAGCCTTGAGCCCATAGATAACCTCCACCACGGTGGCCTTGTCGTCGCCTACGCCGGGACCCCAAGCGAAGTTGTTTTCGTCCACTCTAAAGGGTCTGCGAGCAGCCTCGCCCTTTTTGAACACTGTGTCTACATGAGCTACCAAAAGAATGGTATATTTGCCAGTGCCCTTGAGACGGCTGATTAAGTGGCAGGCTCTATCGTTATAACGAAACTCGGTGCTGGCGCCAAGAGCTTCCATTTTGGCAGCCACGAATTTGTTGGCAGCCTCGGTACCTTCTCTATCCCCGTTACCGGAGTCAATATTGGTCAAGGTCTCTAAATCCTTTACATAGTCCTCATAATGGTCTGCTAAATATTGTTTAACAATTTCCTTCATCTAGCTTGCTCCTTTCTTAGTGCGTGATAAAGCTCTCCTAATCAAGTAATATTCGCCCAAGCACCTCTTAATTCCTGCAAAAAAAGAGAGCCAACGCCATGGTTGACTCTCAGAAATTTTAATGCTATGCTCTCCCCTCGCGCTTGTCGGGGCGAAGATTAGAAGCGAACGTTTTTTTGAGTAACGTTTCGTTACCCTTAAAATCAGGCCTCCGCTCTATTGATAGCGCAGATGATGCCCTTCAGCGCCGCCACGTTGATGTTGGCGTGAATGCCGGCACCAAAAATGTGGTCCCCGTTCACCTTCTTCAGCTCAATGTAGCAAATACCTTGAGCATCGGAGCCGCTGGACACAGCGTGTTCGTGATAGTTAACAAACTTGTAGCCCGTCACGCCCACACCTGCCAAGGCTTGGAAGAAGGAGTCGATGGGGCCGTTGCCCACGCCAGTAATATATTTCTCAACACCATCGATGGTAATGGCGCCCTCAAAGCGGCTGTGAATGGTGCCATCGGCCTCGTTGAGCTCGGTGAAGCGGTGGCGTACCAATGCATATTTGCCCTGTAAATCGATATATTCCTTCTTAAAGAGCTCTACAATCTGTCTGCTGCTGAGCTCGTCGCCATAGGCGTCTGCAGCGGCCTTGACAATATTGCCAAATTCCGGATGCATTTCCTTGGGCAGATTATAGCCCACAGCCTGCTGCAGCACGAAGGCCGCGCCGCCCTTGCCGGACTGGCTGTTAATGCGAATAACAGGCTCGTACTCGCGATGCAGGTCCGCCGGATTGATGGGCAAATAGGGTACCTCCCAGAAAACGGTACCGCTGTTTTTCATGTACTCATAGCCCTTGCGAATAGCATCCTGATGGGAGCCGCTGAAGGCAGTGAAGGCCAGCTCACCAGCATAGGGCTGACGCTCAGGCACACGCATCTTGGTGCATTCCTCATAAATCTTTTTTATAGCCAAAATATTGGTAAAGTCCAGCTCCGGGTCCACGCCCTGGGTGAACATGTTGAGAGCTACAGTGACGATATCAAGGTTACCAGTGCGCTCGCCGTTGCCAAAGAGGGTACCCTCGATGCGATCCGCACCGGCCATGAGAGCCAGCTCCGCAGAGGCTACGCCAGTGCCACGGTCGTTGTGAGGATGAATGCTGATGATGGCAGCCTCGCGGTTCTTCATGTTGCGGCAGAAGTATTCAATCTGGTCCGCATAGGTGTTAGGAGTGCACATTTCCACGGTGGAGGGCAGGTTGATGATGATGGGATTCTCCTTGGTGGCGCCCATTTCCTCCATTACAGCCTCACAAATAGCGATGGAGAATTCAATTTCTGTACCAGTAAAGCTTTCGGGAGAGTATTCGTAGCGAATATTCATGCCGCTGCGAGCAACCTCTTCCTCAGTAAGCTGCTTGATGAGACGCGCGCCCTGCACAGCGATTTCCGTGATGCCTTCCATATCCTTACCAAAAACAACCTTCCGTTGCAGGGTAGAAGTGGAGTTATAGAAATGGATAATAACATTCTTCGCACCGCGGACAGCCTCAAAGGTTTTGCGGATGAGCTCCTCGCGAGCCTGCACCAAAACCTGCACGGTTACATCGTCAGGAATATGACCACCCTCAATCAGGGTACGCAAAATTTCGTACTCAGTCTCAGAAGCGGAAGGAAAGCCCACCTCGATTTCCTTGAAGCCCACATCTACCAGCGTATGGAAGAATTTCAGCTTTTCTTCAATACCCATGGGAGTTACCAGAGCTTGGTTGCCATCGCGCAGGTCCACGCTGCACCATACAGGTGCTTTCGTAATAATCTTGTCAGGCCATTGGCGGTCCGGCAGGCTCACACGTTGGAAAGGTACATATTTTTTCTCTTGTTGCATTTTTACTTCCTCTTTTCTAACACTAAAAATAAAATCCGCCCCGTAGCTTCATGCTAGGGGCGGGGAAAATTCCACGCGGTACCACCCTAATTCAGTCGCTCACGCGACCCTCTCGACCTCCAACAAGGTCTTTGCCTATAACGTGACCACACGTCCTTCCCTACCTATCAGGAAGGCAACTCCGGGATCAGTATGCATATGATTGCCAGTACCGTTTTCCACCAACCAACGGCTCTCTGTGACCTTTCGTCATATCTTCTTCCCTTCTTCGTCTTTCAGGGGCGATTTGTAGTTGTTGAAGAACATTTTACTTTCTTTGTATTAGCTTGTCAACTGTAAAAAAGAATTATTTTTTGTTACCTGTTCATTGTGTAAAGAATGAAACAAAGCATTCTAAAATTAATGTTGCTAAATCCCTTCAAGCAGCTTTACAACTATTCCCGCAGCCCATGCTACACCGGCACAAAGGACAAGCACCAGCCACTCCTGCAGCTGCAAGGGAGCAGTACGCAGCAAGCCACCACCCAGGTAGGTCATGCCAATTTGCACCACTACGATGAGCACCATCACCTGCAAAAAAGCTTTGTTTTGCTGTATATTTTGCAGCACATTCAGACTATCAGTGCGCACATTGAAGGCATTTGCTAGCGCCATAAAGATGAACGCACTGAAAAAGCCAGTGTAGGTGTAAATATGATTGGGTGCATCTCGAAACAGACTATCAACCCAAGGACTTTGGAAAAAGCCCAAGCCAATAACAGTCATAACGCTGCCGCTAGCCACAATCCTGCGCAGCATTTTCTTTCTCACAATGGGGGCGCCACGACGCTTAGGCTGCTCTGCCATATAGCTTGCCAGTGCAGGCTCACCCCCAAAGGCCAAGGCCGCCAAGGTATCCATGACTAAATTTATCCAAAGTATTTGAATAATGGTCAAGGGCTTATCAATGCCTAGGAAGGGTGCCATGAAGCTGATAACTACTGCTGCAAAATTAATCGTCAGCTGGAAGCTGATAAATTTACAAATATTGTTATAAATGGTGCGGCCGTATAGTATGGCCTGCTTAATGCTGAGAAAATTGTCGTCCAAAATGACAATGTCCCCTGCTTCCTTGGCCACCTCCGTGCCACTGCCCATGGCAAAGCCCACATCGGCGCGTTTCAGCGCCGGGGCGTCGTTGACACCGTCGCCGGTCATACCGGCGACTAGGTTGAGCTCCTGCGCCAGCTGCACCAAGCGCAGCTTGTCCAAGGGCAACGCCCTGGACACTACGCGCAGGCGTGGCAGCTGGCGCTTGACCTCCTCGTCGCTGAGCTGGGCCAGCTCAGCGGAGGTCCACACCAGCTCGTCCTCACTGTGCAGCAGGCCGGCCTCCTTAGCGATGGCCACTGCCGTCTCCTTTCTGTCGCCGGTAATCATCACCACCTGTACCCCGGCCTGCTGCACCTGAGCGATTGCTTGCACGGCCTCCGGCCGTACATCATCGCGTATGGCGACCACACCTACCAAGGCCAGGCCACATTGAGGCAGCTCCTCTCCCAGCTCGTTCCTTTGCGTCGTGCATTCATAGGTGCATAGGGCTAGCAAACGCATGGCCTGATTGGCCTGCTGCTG
>SFRS01000075.1 GCA_004562175.1 bacterium
AACATCCTTCTGCACAGCGTACTTCACAATACTATTTTCATTGCCAGCACTGGGATTGGGGCAAATCCAAATACTGTACACCTTTTTTATCTGCTCGTAATGGGATTTGACAAACTCCCTGCCATATTGCATGGAGAGCATTCGACTGCAATAATACAGAGCTCGCTTCACCAACGGGTACCCAGGATTGCTATTATTTTGCGCTTCCACGTTGATGATCAGCTTAATCAATTCATCATTTAGTGGTGCGTGGGCCACAAACTTTACATCAAAGGTAACTAACCCTTCAGCAACACTGCTATCTTCTGTATTGGTTCCATCAATGAGTAAGGCCTTCGTTTTCTTGCTTCGATGCACTACTGCTGTAGCAACCTCTGGTGTACCTTCAATATACCTATCCATGATGTCCTCAATACTGCACTCTACAAACTCAGCCGTGCAATATTTAAGAATCCACGCCAAAATAACCTTGTGGGCCAGCACTGCCTTGCAGGCCGCATCATATTTATCCTTGCGCGTCTGCAAAGGTATATCATTTTCAAGAATACTATCTTCCGGCATTTCCCTGCCTCCTTAATTATATCACACATCCTGAAATCACTGCATGATAATTTTGTAAACCGTGGTGTACGCTTGCAAGTTTCTTCACCAGCTCTATTGTAGCACTCATTACTCTCAATTTCAACACAATTTTCTGATTATTATCGCTAATTTTATTATTCACACGTCGTTCTCTCACACACCCTCAACCGGAAAAATTGATGACAAGCCAAAAAAGCGCCCGGTGACAAGCAAAAACAGCGCCCTGCATGAGCCAACTTTGAAGCTCACACAAGGCGCTGCTTTACTCTTTTTTCTATCCAATAACTACAAACGTACCGAAATTTTATTCTACCTGAAAATATACCAAAAAGAATGTTCACAGTATATTAGTTTCCCTCGCATATCCCCAAAAAGTACTCATGCACAGCGGTGCTTTCTGCTACGTCTAGCTCCGGATGAAAGGCAAGCGCCAACTGCTTGCCATATTGGGCAGCGACGATTTTGCCGTCCACCTCAGCCAGCACCTGCACGCCCTCGCCTACTTGTTCAATATAAGGCGCACGGATGAAGGTCATAGGGATTGCGTCCAAACTGCCGAAGGCTGCATGAGTGCGAAAGCTGCCCAACTGCCTGCCATAAGCATTGCGGCGCACAGTGATGGGCATGGTAGCAAAATGCACCTTGTCATCATTGCTCAGCCTTTCGGCCAGCAAAATCATGCCGGCACAGGTAGCCAAAACAGGCAGTCCAGCGGCAATCTGCTCCCGCAAAGCATCGTACATGCCCAAATCGTGGAGCAGCTTGCCCTGCACCGTGCTTTCGCCTCCGGGCAGCACCAAGCCAGTCAATTCTTGCTGTAAATCCGCTGCCTGGCGAAGCTCCACAGTCTCCGCGCCCAAATCCTGCAGCACCTGAATATGCTCAATAAAAGCACCCTGCAGTGCCAAAACACCAATTTTTGCAGTCATTATTTACCACGCTCCGCCATCAAAAGCTGGATTTCCTGCTCGTTGATGCCCACCATGGCTTCGCCCAAATCCTCGCTCAGCTCGGCCAGCATTTTCGCATCACGGAAATTGGTCACAGCCTTCACGATGGCCTGGGCACGCTTAGCAGGATCGCCGGATTTGAAGATGCCAGAGCCCACGAAAACGCCCTCGGCACCCAGCTGCATCATGAGGGCAGCATCGGCGGGAGTTGCCACGCCGCCGGCAGCGAAGTTGACCACGGGCAAGCGCTTGTGCTCATGCACATAAACAACCAAATCATAGGGCACCTGCAGCTCCTTGGCTGCATTGAAGAGCTCATTGGGCTCCAGCGCTGCCAGCTGCGCAATCTGCTGATTCATCTTGCGCATGTGGCGCACTGCCTGTACCACGTCGCCGGTGCCCGGCTCGCCCTTGGTGCGAATCATGGCTGCGCCCTCGTTGATGCGGCGCAATGCCTCGCCCAAATCCCTAGCACCGCAGACAAAGGGCACCTTGAATTGGGTCTTGTCAATATGATAAACATCGTCCGCAGGGGACAGCACTTCACTTTCATCGATATAGTCGATTTCCAAGGCCTCCAAAATTTGTGCTTCTACGAAGTGACCAATACGGCATTTTGCCATAACAGGAATGGAGACTGCATTTTGGATTTCCTTGATCAGCTTCGGGTCGCTCATGCGCGCCACGCCCCCAGCGGCACGAATATCGGCAGGAATCTTTTCCAAGGCCATAACAGCGCAGGCGCCTGCTGCTTCAGCAATCTTGGCCTGCTCAGGATTGGTTACATCCATAATAACGCCGCCCTTGAGCATTTGGGCCAGCTGTGCATTCAGTTTATATCTTTCGTTCATAATAATTACCTCCAAACAATTTTCCGGCAGCTTAACCAATATTTAACTTTACTCTGCTGCTGATACGTAGTATTATAATGCTATCTGAATATATTCATATACTCATTTTATCTCAAGTTTATATTACCAGTTGGAGGTATCCCTCATGCTTACCTATAGCTTCGCCAACCTTCAAGGCGAAAGCATGTATATCCATCTTTATAAATGCATCAAAAATGATATTCTTGCAGGCACGCTCCAGGCCAAGGAAAAGCTGCCCTCCAAGCGCATGCTAGCCAAAAATTTGGGCATCAGCCTGATTACCGTGGAAAATGCTTATGCGCAGCTCTTAGTGGAGGGTTATATCTACTCCGAGCCCAAGCGTGGCTATTATGTGTCCACCCTGCAGCAGCAGCTCCTGCCTGACAACAAGGCAGCCTTACCCCAGCCTCTTGCCCGAAGCAAGGACCAGCTCGCCTTGAGCTTTGCCAAAAGCAGCGTGCCCCCGGACACCTTTCCCTATAACACCTGGGCCCGCCTTTTGCGCAACACCCTGACCAGCGCCGATGAGCACGCTCTTATTAGTGACACTGCGACAGGCGGTGTACTGCCTCTGCGCAAGGCCTTGGCCAAGCATTTGTACCAATTTCGCGGCCTCAATGTTGACCCAGAGCAGATCATCATCGGCTCCGGCACCCAAACCTTGTATAATCTCATGGTGCAGCTTTTGGGCCGTAGCCATGTTTACGCCCTTGAGGACCCGGGCTATCCCCAGCTGGCAGCTATTTACCGCACTAACGATGTTTTTTGTCGCTACCTTCCCATGGATGAGCAGGGCATTCAAGCAGAGGTCTTGGAGAGCAGTGGTGCCGATATTTTGCACATCACGCCCTCCCACCAGTTCCCCACTGGCATCACCATGCCCGTCAGTCGTCGCTATGAGCTGCTCCATTGGGCCAGCAAAAAAAGCAGTCGTTACATCATTGAGGATGATTACGACTGCGAATTCCGCCTCTTTGGCAAGCCCATCCCACCCCTGCAAAGTATCGACAAGGCTGAAAAGGTCATCTATATCAACACCTTTTCCAAAACGCTGGCTCCCACCTTCCGCATCAGCTACATGGTGCTGCCACCCCATCTGGCCTCACTTTTTTATGAAAAACTGGGCTTTTATTCCTGCACTGTCTCTAATTTTGAACAATTCACCTTGGCAAAATTTATTGAAGGCGGCTATTTTGAGCGCCACATCAATCGTATGCGTACCTATTATCGCAACAAACGTGATACTTTGCTGCAATATTTGGCTACCTGCCCTGCTAATAAAGCTCTGCAGGTGGAGGGCGAAAACAGCGGCCTGCACTTTCTTTTGCATCTCGCCACCACTGCCAGCGACAGCGAGCTGCGAGCCGCGGCTGCCGAGCAGGGACTACAAATCAAATTTCTTTCAGATTATTACCACAACAAGCTCAGCGACAACAGTCACACTCTGCTCATGAACTACACCGGCATTGAGGACGAGCGCCTGTACCCGGCGCTGGACAAGCTCTTTGCCGCGTTGCTGCCTTATTTAAAGGCGTAAAAATAAGCTGACTCGTACATGACGGGTCAGCTTTTTGCATGTAAAGCAAGAGCTTCTAATCTAGATTTGTATAATCGTGATTAGAAGCTCTGTTTATCAAAACGCACTCATTAAAAACTTGATGCCTGTCAGGCACACCAGCACGCTGGAAAGCTTTAATAGATAAGAGGATTTTAGTCTTTGGGCGATTTGCACGCCAATCTGCGCCCCCACAAAGGCGCCCACGCCAATGCCTAGACCCGTAGTCCAGACGATATGTCCCAAATAAGCATGACTGAGCATACCCGACAAGGAGGACACTGCCAAAATGCAGGTAGAGGTCGCAATAGCCACATGCACCGGAAATTGCAGAATATAGGCCATGAAGGGCACATGCACGATGCCACCGCCAATGCCCAAAATGCTGGCCAAGAAGCCTACGAAAATGCTGCACAGCACGCCCAGCTGCCAATTATAATGCTCCGGCACTTGGGCGTTAGCACCAGTGGTGCCATCCTTTTTCGTAGCCTTGGTGAACATATTATAGGCAACGCCCAAGAAAAACAAGCCAAAGACGCCGTAAAACAGCCTGCCCTGCAAAAATTCTGCTGCATAACTGCCCAAAAAGGCGCCTGGCACAGTAGCCAAGGCAAATTTGATGGCCGCGTCCACACACACCTGCTTTTTGCGCATGTAGCCCAGCGTACCTGAAATGGAATTCAGCAGCACCACCAGCACCGAGGTGCCAATGGCGATTTGGGGCTCATAGCCCCAAGCAAAGACCAACAGCGGCACGATGACCACGCCACCGCCGATGCCCAAAAGCGATCCCAAAAGGCCCACAAAAATACCCACAATTAAAAAACAAAGTAACTCCATACCTATCCCTCTATCACTCAATCTCTCTTTAGGAGAATTACTTTATAGATTATAACCTATTTCACCAAAACCTCAGCATATTCGCTGCCCTCCAGCTCCAGCTCAATGGGCATATTCAAATGCTCTGTGAGCCAAGCCTCGGCTTCTGCCTTTTGGCTGTCCTGCATTTTCAGAATGATTTTGGCCCGCAGATTGTATTCCACGTCCGCTATTTCGAACAAATCCTGCTGATAAAGGATATTCAAAATGCGGCCCACGCTGTTAAAGCTGAAGCGACTCATGAGAATTTTTTCTGCCAAGCCACATTCCTTCAAGGCTCCGGCCACGCTGCCGCTATAGGCGCGCACCAAACCACCGGCACCCAGCTTGATGCCACCAAAATAACGGGTTACAACTGCTGCCGTGCCCACGAGATTATTTTTGCGCAGCACCTCCAGCATGGGAATGCCCGCCGTACCGCTGGGCTCGCCGTCATCACTGGAGCGCTGGGCCAAATCATCCACTAAATAAGCAGAGCAATTGTG
>SFRS01000076.1 GCA_004562175.1 bacterium
TTTTTTCTAGGCCCGACTTGCCCACAATGCTGCCCTGGGTAACATTCTTAAAAAGCCCCTTTTCGATTTCATAGGAGCTCACCTCACCCACATAACCCAATGCATGTACTGCTAGCTCCTTGTAGGGATAATTGCGAATGGGCTGCACCGAAAGCATTACCTCGGGCATATAACGACGCTGTTCTTCAATCTTCGTCACCATTTCCAGAGTCAAATCACTTTTCAGCATGATGGGCTCATAATAATTTTGGCTTTCCTTGATTCTCTTTTTGATTTCCGGCACAGGAATGCTGAGCAGCTTGCTGATATGCTCCAGCGTTTCCGGCTTATAATCCGCCTGCTTTTGCAAGACAACCGCATAGCCCGGCAAATTATTGACCAGCTCCTTGCCCTCCTTGTCGAAAATCAAGCCTCTGGGAGCAATGATTCTTGATTGACGCAAACGGTTGCCATCGGACTGCTTGGCGTAGTATTCACCACGCCACAGCTGTAAATAGACCATGCGCCCTAACAAAATCACAAAAAGCAAAAGGCAGAGGCCCAGCATGGTCTGCAAGCGCAGGGTTTGTTTTTTATTTAGCATCAGCCCTCTGTCTCCTTTCGCTCCTCATCCTAATAGGAGATATCCTCCTCTTTAATCCATTGATAAACTCTTTTGACTATGAGCACCACTGGTACTACCAGCAGCATGTTGCCCACAACAAAGCCCACACTGGCCCAAAGATAGCTAAAAAAAATGCCCCAGCGGCCACCGCTGCGAATGAGCTCCAGCCACCAATAGCCAAAGCGAATGCCCAAGCTGCACAGAGCAATGACCACCATGTGGAAGGCAGCGTTATCCTTGACCACCTTTTCCTTCATGAGGCCCACTAAAAAGCCCACAGCAGCGCGACTCAGCATGTGATAACCAAAAATGCCCACAGTCATGGCATCCTGCAAAAAGCCCACTCCGAGACCCACAAGTGCGCCCTGCTTTTCACCACGCAGCATGGCAAAGGCATAAAGGGCCAAGAGTGGCAAATCAAAGGCCAGCCAGCCCGTATAAAAGGTCGAGGCCGCCCCCTGAATCAGCATTAAAAGCAGAAACAGGACGGGCCAAATCAGTCTCCTCATTTTGCCTGTCCTCCCTGCCTATCAAATTCAATTTTTGGTGCCGGTGTAAAGCTGGTAATTACCAAAACATGCTCCACGTCCGCCACATCCGCTGCCGCATGTACATCGGCCTCCTGCAAAAGGCCCACACTATCCATGTATGTTTTCGTCACTGTGCCAATGAGAATGTCAGCCGGATGGTTGCCACTATAGCCACTGGTAACGATAACATCACCCTCACGAATGCTGGCTTCACGGAAGATGTGCTCCATGAGCAGTTTGTCGTCAGCGGTGGTTTTGCCGCCCACCACGCCCACGGCGCGAGAATCATGGCGCAAAACCCTTGCCCCCACCTTGCAGCGAGGCGAATTCAAAAGCAGCACCCGTGCATAGGAAGCATAGACCTCATCCACTACGCCGACCAAGCCCTCGTTGACAACAGCCATTTCCCGCTTCAGTCCCTTGTCGGCACCTGCGTCGATGTACATTGCATCCCGCAAATCACCATGATTACGGGCAATGACCTTGGCTGCCACAACGGTTTGGCTCTTGTGCTGCTCCTTATAATCCAAAAGAGCTCGCAGCTGCTTATTTTCCGCATACACGGAGGCCATTTGAATATTGGCATTACGCAGCTCGATATTGTCCCTTTTCAGTTGCTCATTTTCACTTTGCATCACTGTGAGCGCCTTCCAATAACCCCTCAGGCTATTGCCAGCGTTGCCCACGCTGTTGAAGCCGTTTTCCACCGGCAGCATAATGCTGGCCACAATGGCATTCACCACAGGAAAACGACTTCTCCCGGCCACGGCCATGGCCAGCATGCCGCAAAGCACGAAGGCGAACAGGACGCCCAGCATAAATTTTTTACTCATGCTGCCTACCCATTACCATAAAATTTATTTAGAGGTCATAAAGCCCTTACGATAAATATCAATATTTTCTACTGCTATACCGGTACCCAAGGCTACGCAGTCCAAGGCTTCATCGGATACATACACAGGCATGCCGGTTTCCTTGGAAATCAAGCGATCCAGATTGCGCAGCATGGAGCTGCCACCGGTCATGACAATGCCCCTATCCATGATATCAGCACTCAATTCGGGCGGAGTACGCTCCAAGGTGTTACGCACTGCATCCACAATCATGCTCACAGGCTCATCCACAGCCTCGCACACATGGTTGGCATTCACCTGGATGCTCTTGGGCAGGCCGCTGAGCAAATCACGTCCGCGTACCTCCATCACCTCAGGCTTATCCACCTTCATGGCAGTGCCAATTTCCATTTTAATATTTTCCGCAGTACGCTCGCCAATAAACATATTGAAGGCCTTGCGCACATAACGCACGATGGCTGCATCAATGGCATCGCCACCGCAGCGCACGCTCTTGGACACAACAATGCCGCCCAAGGAAATTACAGCTACCTCGCAGGTGCCACCGCCAATATCAACCACCATGCTGCCGGTTGCCTCCTGCACGGGCATGCCCGCACCAATAGCCGCTGCCATGGGCTCCTCAATCAAATACGCCTCGCGGGCACCGGCCTCGATGGTAGCGTCGATAACAGCGCGCTTTTCTACTTCGGTAACGCCACTGGGCACGCCAACCAAAATACGGGGGCGCACGAAGGTACGATTACCCATGGCTTGCTTGATGAAATATTTCAGCATGGATTGGGTAATTTCATAATCGGCAATGACGCCATCCTTCATGGGACGGATAGCCACAATGTTGCCGGGAGTACGGCCAATCATGCGCTTGGCCTCAGCACCAATGGCCAAAACCTCGTTGGTATCTCTTTCCACTGCCACTACGGAGGGCTCACGAATAATAATGCCCTTGTCCTTGCAGTGCACCAAGGTATTGGCAGTTCCCAAATCTATACCCATATCATCGGACATGTTGTTAAAAATGCTAATATTGGGGAATGTAAACTTCATTTCCACCCGTCCTCCTAAATCTTTAAAGCTCCAGCCTCTTGAAAGCTATAATAGGCACCATCACCGATAATCACGTGATCCAGCATCGGCATGCTCAACACTTGACCTGCCGCAAACAGCTGCTTGGTCAATTCGGTATCCTCCTCACTGGGGCTGGGGTCCCCTGAGGGATGGTTGTGAGCCACCACAATGGCCGAAGCATGCTGCAAAATCGCCGGACGAAAAACATCCCGTGGGTGCAAGGTGGTATTACTCAAGCCACCCTCGGCAATGATTTCCACGCCTATTATTCTGTTTTTTGTGTCCAACATCATCACTAAGAATTGCTCCTTGGTGGCATAACGCAGGCGTGGCATCAAGTAGGCTGCCACCTCCTCCGGGTCACCAAAGTGTAATTTATCTAAAGGGCGTGCGGACGCCAAGCGTCTGCCCAGCTCCAGGGCCGCCAACACCGTGGCTGCCTTGGCCTGTCCCAAGCCCCTTATTTGCGTAAGCTCTTCAATCCGACTCATGCGGGCCAACCTTTTGTAAAGGCCTCCATCCTGCGTCAGCTCCCTGCCTATGGCAAGAGCCGACTGGGAAGCAGTGCCTGTGCGCAGCAAAATTGCCAGCAGCTCGCCATCAGTCAGCGCCCCGACCCCACGAGTAATAAGTTTTTCTCGTGGTCTTTCCTCCGGGGGTAGGTCTTTGATTAGTTCTTCCTTGGTATTACTTGCTTTAGTATTACAAAAATCACTATGGCCCGGGCCATAGGTACCGCCTTTCAAGGCTGTCATTTAGTCATGATTGCTCCTATTTCCTTCAACATGGAATACAACATGGTTAAGGGAAGACCCACCACATTATTGTAGCAGCCTTCGATTTTTTCTACTAACAGAGCTCCCCGGCCCTGAATGCCATAGGCACCCGCTTTGTCCAGGGGCTCCCCCGTGGCTACATAAGCAGCGATTTCCGCCTCTGTCAGCTGGCGAAAATGGACCTTCGTGGCACAAACCTGGGCCACTTCCCTTCCCTGATAGCGCACAGCCACACCGGTGAGCACCTGATGGCTGCGTCCGGAAAGGCTAGTCAGCATTGCTGCTGCCTCCAAGGTATCCTTGGGCTTGCCCAAAATGGCCTCATCAATCACCACGATGGTGTCCGCAGCCACTACGGGCACTGCATCCCCAAGCTTGGACGCTACAGCTCTGCACTTGCCCAAAGCATTGTGCAGCGCCACATCATGAGCTGACTCCGCCCTGCCTGCTTCCTCTTCAAAGTCCGCAGGACAAACACGAGCCTTGATGCCCACCTGCTCCAGCAGCGCCAAACGGCGGGGTGAAGCCGAAGCTAAAACTACTTCCATAGTCCGCCGCTCCTTTACTCCTTTTTGCTCATGTCAATAACCATTTCCTGAGCTTGAATTTCAAAAATAACCGGTTGCTTACCCTCGCGCACAGCATCACGCTTGAAAATACGCGCATAGCTAATGGTTACAATCAGCCACAGGATGATACCACCGATTATAAAGGGCATTTTATCCATGTGGAAGAAGGTGGCCAGACTGTTGCCGAAGGCCACACCGGCCAGCACACCGGTCACGGGCAGGCCATAAATAATCATCTTGGCCTTGGTGTTGTCAAAATCACGGTATTCAGCACCAACCACATCACCGGCCTTAGCACCTACGGGATTCCAGCAATCAAGATATTTCGGCAAACCGGTGAGCTCGCTTTCGGTTTTGTCCACCTTGATTTCAGCGCGCTCGCCCTGCTTTTTTACAACTAAACCTCTAATTTCAGCCATGAACTAAACTTCTCTCCTTTATCCATAAGCATACAGTCATAATTTACGCTTAATATGCGTGCACAAAAATATACCAATAACCAAAGCCGAAAATCACACCATAGATGACCAGGAACACCAAAATGCCCTGCCAGGTGACAGGATAGCCAAAGTTGATATCCTCGCCAAAAATACCACGGCGGTTAAAGAAGGTATATTTTTTACGCTTTCTAAACCATA